>JAFUCM010000110.1 GCA_017459675.1 Eubacterium sp. | reverse complement strand
TGACGATCTTCTCAGATCATTATCTTCTCTTTGTTATATACACAATACATCACCGACGACATTTTGTCAAGTATATTTGTCATTTATCTCTTGACAATATCATTTCTCTACCAGGAAATGCAATTTCATTTTATTTCGAATGGATAGGAGATGCTATGGATCCGGCAGGAAATCCTTACACGCTGATGTTCGGTCAAGCACCTGCGCAGATTATTTCCCGCACTTCAGAAAGCGCTCAGCTTATAAATGCTTTCTGTAACGCTGAGCAGCCACAGAAAATAAAAAAAATGAAAGTCTGGATCGTTATTGAGCTGAATCATGAAAGAGATCTTCTCCACAGTCTTCAGATATGTACTTCGTCGTTGCCTGCGCGTACTCGGGACTTTCACCCGTTAGAGCGCACCCATGGCGCGCAAACTAAAAAAGGTCAGGATCTTTTCACGGATCCTGACCTTTTCATTTACTCCGGCATCGTCCACTTCCGGACGCCGTCAAAATACGGACTTTGTTTTCGCATGCGGAAATCATCCGCGTCTTTTTCAGACCAGTCAAATAATCCCCGCCCTGCTTTCTGCCCTGTCGCGCCAGCTGCAATTCCATCCAGTACCGTCCGCTGAATGTCCTTCGTATCACACAACTCGGGGTAGACAATGTCCGCAATTGCCTTTTCCAGTTCAAATCCGACTGCGTCGAAATATTCCAGCAGGCCGATTGATGCGTACCGCATGCCGACGGCATACTTCACGGCCAGATCAATATCTTCTGCCGTTGTCACGCCCTGTTCGATCAGATCAATGGACTCGCGGAAGAGCGCCTGTGCCAGCCGGTTCACAATCATACCCGGGACGCTTTTCCTCAGGAGGACCGTCTCCCGGTGCAGCTGTTTCAGCAATGACAGGGTTCGCGCAATCACTTGATCCGGATTCCCTTCGTGGCGCATAACCTCCACCAGCGGCAGCATATGCACCGGCTGAAACGGGTGTGCGATCAGCAGCTGCTCCGGCCTGTCTGTTGTTTTCAGCAGGTCCGGAAGATTGATCGACGAAGTACAGGATGCAATGATAACAGAATCGTCCGCATGCTGCAGAATTTTTTCATATACGGACTTCTTGACCGCCAGATCTTCTGCAACCGCCTCAAATACGAATGTACAGCCCTTCAATTCCGCCGGGTCAGACGAAATTGTCAGCAGTTCCATCGCCGCCCGCTTGTTCTTCTCTTCTGCCATTCCCTGCCGGATCAGATCATCCCAGTTTTCCGCGATGGTCCGGCGGCACCGCTCCAGCCCCTGCTCCGAGTGCCCGATCACAACACACGGAATCCCGTGGCCTGTAATCAGTGTCGCCTCGCAGGATCCGATCGTACCCGTACCGTAAACTGCGATTCTTTCCATCTCTACGCCCTTTCGTCAACGTTCTGTTTCTTCCGAACAGGCATGAAACAGCTCATAGTACTGCTCCACCGTGAGCTGTGACTTGCCGCGCGGCGCGCCGTTGACACGCTCCGGGTGATCCTTCATGTATTTCCGGAAAGACCCCTCCGTCAGGCTGGCAATGTCCGCAATGCGCTCATTAACCATGTCCCACATGCAGAGCGGCAGATGTCCCCGGTGGCCCCGGTGCACCTGTACACAGGCAAAGCAGTCACCGTGCAGCGTGCAGTTCTCCTTACACGGACAGTAATCCCCGCTCTCCCGCACCATTTCAATAAACCGGTCGCGCATGCGGATCCCTTCCTCCACACGTCCTTCTCTTCCGATCTCATCCTGCAATAATGCAATATCATTATTATCAATCTGCATCCAGAATCCCGCCTCCATATCGTTGTCGTCTGCGAAGTTCACACCTGCAGGGAAGGAGATATTTGTCTATCTGCGAATTCTACACCTGCATGGGACGAGATCTTTGTCTCTATGCGAAGTCTACCTGAGCAGAGAGACAAAGATTTCGTCCCCAACCACCATTTATTTCTTCCTCCCCTTCTGAAACCGCTTCAGATTATATTTCTTCTTTTTCTGCGTAATATTTCCGAACTCAATCGCCTCAACCGGGCAGTTTCCGATACAGGCCATGCAGTGCGCGCAGGGCTTTTTCCACTGCGGCCGCCGGTCTTCCATGTAGATATTGTTCAGCGGACAGATCTTCTCACACTTCCCGCACCCGATGCACTTGTCCGTCGCATAAAATGGTTTGGCGGGCTGCATGGTTCTGGTCCAGACCGGGTGAAACGGCACGGTTATAACCGCCTCAAACAGGTAAATATGCCGCGCCTTCAGAGGTTTCCCATTCCGGATCCGCTCCACGACGCGCGGGATCTGCAGCCAGGACGTATGAATGCGGCGCGCGATCTCCTCATCTTCCAGTTCCGGATACATATCGCTGGCCATATAGTTCCGGGGCATCTGAAATTCTGCGCGTCCCATGTAATGCATGCCTTTTTTCTTCATCAGACGCTTCGCCAGCATCGCGGAAATGCCCGCGTAGCCGCCGCTGGTGAAAACAAAATACACGTCTTTGCTGCCTGTCATCGGTACCTTTTTCAGATAATCCCGCAGAAATGTCGGCATTTCCGCTACATAAACCGGCGCGCAGATCACAAACGGCCGCTCCGAATGCAGCTCTGAAAAATCATTCGTTTTGATCCGTTCCAGAAGACTGAGACATTCGTCATCGAGCCGTTTTGCGATCCGTTTCGCAATATACTCTGTGTTTCCCGTTGCTGAGTAATATAAAACCATGGTGCGCTCCCTGTTATCTTTCTTCTGTCTTCATCATGATGCTGTCCAGCCGAAATCCTGCAGCCGGATTCCTTCAGGTACTCATCTGTTCCAAAATCAGGTTACGCCAGCTGCTCATCCGCCCACTTCGGGTTTTTCAGGAGTTCACGTCCGACGCCGATCAGATCTGCCGCGCCTTCTGCCAGAAGTGCTTCTGCCTGTTCTGCCGTTTTTACGCCGCCGGTCAGGATTACCGGGACATTGACCGCCGCCTTCACTGCAAGTGACATATCTTTAAAGTAGCCAGCCTCTTCGTGGCCCGGACGCGTAAACCGGCACATACCACCGGAGAGATCAATCAGATCAACCCCCGCTTCCTCAAACACTTTTGCGGCGTACACACTGTCCTCGATTGTGCTGCCGCCTTCCACGTAATCACATCCGCCCAGACGAAGTGCCACAAGATAATCCGGTCCGACCGCCGACCGGACAGCCGCGATTACCTCCCGGTGAATCCGCAGCCGGTTGTCAAGACTGCCGCCGTACGCGTCAGCCCGCTGATTGGTCAGCGGGGAATAAAACTGATTCAGCAGATAGGAATGGGCGGAATGGATTTCCACGCCGTCATAGCCCGCATCCTTAGCGCGCACAGCCGCATCGGCAAATGCCTGCACAATTTCCGCAATCTGCGCTTCTGTCAGTTCTTCCGGAACCGTTCCGTCACCCATCGGCGGCGTCACCGGCAAGATGACACGGCTGGCCGAAACAGGCTTTTCTCCGGTAACAGCTTCTGACGCAGCGCTTCCTGCGTGATTCAGCTGTGCGATCGCTTTCGATCCGTTCTGATGAATCACATCCACCAGCTTCTTTAAACTCTCCGGATCTGCGTCAGCAGCAAACGAGATCTGCTTTTCTCCTGCTTTCCCCTGCCGGCAAATATAGCCGTGCTCTGTAATGATCAGTCCGATATTTCCGCCCGCTGCACGGGCTGCATAGTAATCAAGAATATCCTGTGTCACCTTCCCGTCGCCAGCCGTTTTGTAAGTTGCCATCGGCGGCATAACCAGGCGGTTTTTTAAGGTTACATTTTTGATTTGAACAGGTTCTTTTAACATGCTTTGATCCTCCATGCAAAAATACTGCAGCACATTCATTATAGCATGAAAAGGGCAGCGTATAAACGCTGCCCCGTACAGAATGATAAATCTGTTTGTTACTTTAAAACTTCCCGGATCTGCCGTGCAACACTTGCTGCATCCAGCCCGTACATCTCGAACAGTTCCTCCGGCTTTGCGGACTGGCCGAACTTGTCGTTGACACCGATCTTTTTCACGCGGCATGCACCTGTTTCAGCCACGACGCCGGCAACGGCCTCGCCGAGACCGCCGACAACGGAATGTTCCTCGACCGTGAAGATCTGCTGATATTTTGCTGCACATTCGTTGATTGTGTCAACATCCAGCGGCTTGATGGTATGGAAATTGTAGACAGCCGCGTCAATCCCGTCTGCCTTCAGCATCTCTGCCGCATCCAGCGCACGCTCTACCATCGTTCCGTATGCGAAGATTGCCGTATCCTTTCCCTCACGCATGCAGTTTGCTTTTCCGGGAACAAAATCCTGCTCCGGAAGCGCCCGGGTCGTCATGCGGCTCAGGCGGATATAGACCGGCCCCTCGATCGCAACAGCCGCGCGGAGCGCTTTCTCTGTCTCGGCAGCATCCGCCGGGCAGAAAATCGTCATGTTCGGAAGCACGCGCATCAGCGCGACGTCCTCAATCGACTCGTGGCTGCCGCCGTCCGGACCTACGCTGATGCCCGCGTGGGTCATGGCAAGCTTTACATTTGCCTTCGGGTAGCAGACCGAATTGCGGATCTGCTCAAAGTTTCTGCCGGTTCCGAACACGGCAAATGTCGACACAAACGGGATAAATCCGACCTCCGCAAGACCGACCGCCATATCGGTCATATTTGCTTCCGCAATACCGGCATTAAAAAACCTTTCCGGATATTTCTCCATAAAAAACTTCGTCATCGTCGCATGCGCGAGATCCGCATCCATAACTACAATATTCTCATTCTCACCGCCAAGCTTTGCGAGCGCCTCGCCATAAGCCTGTCTCGTGGCTTTCATCTCTGACATGGTAATCCCCCTCTCATCCAATCTCCACCATCGCCTGCTCATACTGCTCATCATTCGGCACTGCTCCGTGGGAACCGACCTGATTCTCATAGAACGAAACGCCTTTGCCCTTGACGGTATGTGCCAGTACGCAGCGCGGCTTGTCGCCTGCCGGCGCGGAAAGCGCCCTGACAACCTGATCCAGATCATTTCCGTCAATCTCACAGACTTCGAAGCCAAATGCACGGAATTTTGCACCGAGATCACCCAGATTCATGACCTCCTCGTTCGGTCCGTCGATCTGCAGCCCGTTCCAGTCGACGATCAGCGTCAGATTGCTTAGTTTGTAGTTTGCCGCTGCCATGGCAGCCTCCCAGCAGAGACCCTCCTGGAGCTCGCCGTCTCCGGTGAGGACATAAATTTTTGAATCATATCCCTTTGTTCTGGTGCCGAGCGCCAGACCGGTGGCAATGGAAATACCCTGGCCGAGAGATCCGGTCGTCATATCAACACCCGGAACTTTATTTTTATCAGGATGTCCCTGCAAATGCGAACCAGCTTTACGCAGGGTCAGCAGTTCTTCCTTCGGGAAGAATCCGCGCTCTGCGAGCGCCGCATACAGAGCCGGCGCAGCATGTCCCTTGGAGAGGACGAAATAATCACGGTCCGGCTTTTTCGGATTCTGCGGATCGATCCGGAG
>JAFUCM010000109.1 GCA_017459675.1 Eubacterium sp. | reverse complement strand
TCCTCGTTGAAAAGAGGAGATAAGATCCGGATGCATATTCCACGCAGCTCAGATGGAATTCGCTGCTTTGGAATTTGCATCCTGCTGTAGTCGCTTTTTGAAAAGGAGACAAAATACAGTCCCTGCATGAAATGAAAGGAGAATGATATGAGGTACAAAATTTCTAATCAGCCGTTTACAGTTCTGACCCTGCAGATGGAGCGGGGGGAGTCGATTAAGTGCCAGAGCGGCGCCATGGCCTGGATGTCTCCGGGAATTAAGATGGAGACGAAGATGGGCGGCCTTGGCGGTATGTTCAAGAAGGCGATTGTCGGTGAGTCGCTTGGTCTGAACCATTACAGCGCGGAGCAGGCGGGAGAGCTGACGCTCGCAAAGCACTGCCCGGGTGATATTCTCGCATTTAATATCGGGGAGACGCCCATTATCGCCCAGAAAACTTCATTCCTTGCATCTACCGAGGACGTCAACATGGATATTTATCTGCAGAAAAAGATTTCTTCCGGATTCTTCGGCGGCGAGGGATTTCTGATGCAGAAATATTCCGGCTCCGGTCTTGCGTGGCTGGAGATTGACGGTTCTGTGCAGGAGCGTGTGCTGGGACCGGGCGAGCAGCTGATTGTCGACAGCGGATATGTCGCTGCGATGGAGGCAACCTGCAGCATGGAAATCCAGATGGTCAAAGGCGTTAAGAATGTCGTATTCGGCGGCGAGGGGCTGTTTAATACGGTCGTCACAGGCCCCGGTAAAGTCTGGCTGCAGACGATGCCGGTTAATTCGCTGGCGATGGCACTGTACAACTATATGCCGCATTCGAATTGAGGACCCGGATGCAAAACAGAAGACAGTGACCTTCCTTGACATTATGTTTCCGGGAAGATACAATAAGACTATCGTTATAACGATAGTCTTATTTGCTTGGCATAGCTTGCAGCTGCGAAAAATTCGAAACCGGGAGCATACATATGAAGCAGAAAATTCTATATCACGGGTCGGAACGGATCATAGAAGTACCTGTTTTTGGGAAAGGGAACCCGCGAAATGATTACGGGCCGGGATTTTACATGACAGAACATGAAGAAATGGCGAAGGAATGGGCCTGCTCGAGAGACCGGGACGGATATGCAAATCAGTACAGGATCAATCTGGAAGGGTTGACAATTTTGTATCTTACCAGGGGCTCTTATCATATTCTGAACTGGCTGGCAGTCCTTCTGGAAAACCGGACATTCCGGATGAATTCTGATCTGATGGAAGAAGGGAAAAACTATTTACTGGAAGAATTTCTGATCCCCTATAAAGACTATGACATCATTGTGGGATACCGCGCGGATGATTCATACTTTTCATTTGCAAATGCATTTCTCAGTAATGCGATCTCTCTGCAGCAGCTGTCGGAGGCGATGACACTTGGAAATCTGGGTGAGCAGTATGTTCTGAAGAGCAGAAGCGCATTTGAGCGTGTTATATTTCAAAAAGTGATTCCGGCAAATAAAGAAGCGTTTTATCCGCGGGCGGGCGGCAGGGATCTGAAAGCCAGAGAAGCATTCCGGCAAATGCGGAGAAGCAGGGACAGGGGCATCTACCTGATTGATCTTCTGCGGGAAGGATGGAAGAATAATGATGAACGCCTACAGCGAATTGTACTTGGATGATGCGATGTCGGTGCTGGGAGAATTCTGTGATTATGGCATAAATGTCTGCGCTGAGGAGCCGGATCAATTATTTATGCGGTTTGCCTATTCCGTGACGGGACGTGAGTTCGGGCGGGGAAATCCGAAATATACAGCTGGTATTTCGGGCCCTGAACTGTACCGGGAAGTGATTCTGGAGACATCCGGAGCGGAACCGGATAATCAGCCGGATAGAATGCTGTCACTGAACCGGACGCCGGCATACTGGGCCGGCTGGGTGCTGGCGTGGTATCAGTGGAATAAAAATAAAACATTTATCTGGCTGTATGAACATGGACTGCAGCTTGCGAAAGTGATTCGTATGTATCAGCTGCATGAAGCTGATTTGTCTGCATTTGAGGACACTGCAGATCAGATCGTGAGATCGAATCATCAGGCAGGTTTTCCGCCGCTGAAACAGCTGCGGATGTATCACGCGATGACACAGAAGCAGCTCAGCGAGGCGTCCGGGGTGTCGCTGCGTATGATTCAGCTCTATGAGCAGGGGCAGAATGACCTGAAAAAAGCGCAGGCACAGGTCGTGCTTGCGCTGGCAGATACGATGCACTGCAGTGTTGCTGATCTGCTGGAGTAAAGGATGACAGCCCGCCGTTCTGGAATGCGGCGGGCTGAAAATTTATCTCAGTGGCAGGGCTTGAACGCACGCCGGCGTGAAGATTCGTAAGTTCAGTAGCTCAGCCGGTCCGGTGTGAGGTTGTAGAGCACATCCAGATAGCGGCGCGCGTAATATTTTGCCATAAAAATATTCATGTCCAGGTAATTGCCGCAGTCACGCGGGGATGCGCCGGGAATATCGCCCTCAAAATCACGGATATACTCGAACGTCCGGGTAATCAGAGACACGATATCTTCTGAAGCGAGGTCACCGCGGAGCAGCAGATAGAAGCCTGTGCGGCAGCCCATCGGCCCGAAGTAAATAATGCGGTCTTTCCAGATCTGATCGTTGCGCAGAAAAGTCGCGCCGACATGCTCGATGGCGTGTACTTCTGCTGTGTTCATAACCGGCTCTTCATTCGGGGAAGTGATGCGCAGGTCGAAGGTCGTTACGGTGTCGCCGCCGACTGCATCCTTGCGGGAGACATAGATGCCCGGCTGAAGTTTAAAATGATCGATCGTAAAGCTTGCAATTTTTTCCATGCTGTTTTCTCCTCATGATCAATAAATTTATCCAATTCATGTGTGAGGTACAGTATAACATGGATTCTGCGGTTTTGGGAATATTCTGTGTATCTGTGCTGCGTGCTCGTGCTGCGGAACGTGTGCAGGCCGGACATCTTTGTGTCAGAATGATCCTGGATGTATGGGCGGTTGACATATCGTTACTGATAATGGTATCATAAAACTACGTCTATGGACGTAGTTTTATTTGAAAATGTCATGCCGAAGCTGCAGAGAATGGATAAAAGGGAGTTTTGGTTTATGCGATATATCTATCATGGGTCGAAAGAAATTGTTCCGGTCCCGGTGTTTGGAAAGGGGCGTCCGGATAATGATTACGGAACAGGATTTTACTGTACGGAAGATATAGAATTGGCGAAGGAGTGGGCAGCAGTAGATGAAAAGGGCGGGTTCCTGAACTGTTATGAAGTAGACGAAACAGATATGCTGCGGTTTGATCTGATCCTTTCTGAGCAGAAGGATTCATCGGCACAGATTCTGCAATGGCTGGCGGTACTGCTGGCAAATCGGAATATACGTCTGGGCAGCCCGGTTGAGAAGCGCGGGCGAGAATACATTCTTGCACATTTTCTGCCGGATCTTTCTGATGCGGATTTTCTTGTCGGTTACCGGGCGGACGATTCTTATTTTTCTTTCGCACGGGCATTCCTGAGTAATACCATCACGCTGGGACAGCTTTCACATGCAATGTTTTTTGGAGAACTCGGTCTTCAATATGTCATTAAGAGCCGGCGGATGTTTACAAGAATTCATTTTCTGGAAGCAGTTCCTGTAGATGGGGAACTATATTATCCAAAACGAAGAAAACGGGATCTTGCTGCAAGAGAGAAATACAGAAAAATGCTGGAGCAGGAGTCAGAGGACGGTTTCTATCTGAATCAGATTATGCGGGAGAAGTAAAATGCAGGGATCATATGCGGAAGTATATCTGGATGATGCGATGCGGAATATGGGTGAAATGACAGAATATGCCGCGGAAGTCTGTCATATCAGTCTTGACCTGCTGTTTCACATGTTTATTGTCAGTGGATATGCGAGGCGATGGGAACAGGGAGACCCCGCTGTTTTGTGCGGGCTGTCCGGGACGGAGCTCTGCGGGCGGATTCTGGAGAAATGTGGAATGGATGGCGGGAGCAGACAACCGGCGCTGATACGCTACGATACAGAGCGGAATTACTGGTGCGGATGGTTTGTGGCATTCTATCAGTGGAAAAAAAGGATTTCCTTTGGACAGTTGTTTCCGTCAGTCAGGGAACAGGATCTGTTCCGTTTGTATCCTGCACTGCATACAGCATCGGAAGAAAAGGGAGCAGAGGTGCTGGATCAGTTACAGCGGGAGCGAAGTCAAATCACAAGACTGCAGACATATCGGAAGAAGCTTGGTCTCTCACAGCAGGAACTGGCGGAACGTTCGGGCGTGAATTTAAGAACACTGCAGGAATATGAAGTGCGGAGAAAAGACATCAACCGTGCGGCAGCTGAGAAGCTGATTGCACTGGCAAATGTATTGCTCTGCAGACCGGAATCCCTGCTCGAAATCAGTATTCCGGAATAAGTAAAATCGTTGCGGCAGGTATTTAAAACAACTTTTATAAAAGAAATTGACAAAAGTAGTGCCGGGGTGTATGCTTTCTATATATAGAGAAGAAACACTTCGGTTTTTGTGTGTAAAAACAGAAAAACCAGAAGAGACTGACGTGGAGCTGAGAGGCAGAATACCGGATCATTAGAAGGAAACGCAAAACGGAGGAAAGCGAATGATGGGAATGTCAAGCAGATCATTTGGAACAACAAAAGACGGTACAGAAGTAACAGAGTATACCCTTACCAATGCAAATGGAACTTCATGCTCCTTTATTGATATGGGGGCGGCCTGGGTGACTATGAATGTGAAGGACAAAAACGGTGTATTCGCAGATGTGGTCATGGGCTATGACAATCCGGATGCATATTTTATGAATCCCACCAGCTGCGGCGAATGTGTCGGACGCAATGCGAACCGCATCGCGCACGCAAAGTTTACGCTGGAGGGGAAGGAATACCAGCTCGGCAAGAACAACAATGACAACAATCTGCATTCCGGCCCGGACAAGTGGTTTACACATGTGTTCAAAGGAGAACTGCAGGAAACAGCGGAAGGCAGCAGTGTCCGTTTTACGAAATTTTCCAAAGACGGCGAGCAGGGCTTCCCGGGAAATCTGGAATTTGCGGTTACCTATACTTTGACGGAAGATGATGCGCTGAAGATCGAATACGAGGCATGCGCAGACCAGACGACAATTATCAATCCGACCAATCATGCGTATTTCAATCTGGCCGGCGACGGCAGCGGTGATGTTTTCGGACATGTGCTGTGCATGAATGCGGACCGTTTCACACCGACAGATGAATATTCCATTCCTTATGGAGAACTATGGGATGTTGCGGGCACGCCGTTTGATTTCAGAGAGCCGAAGACAATCGGGCGGGATATCAAAGCGGACTATGAGCAGCTGCAGTTTGTCGGCGGTTATGACCACAACATGGTGCTGAACGATCAGGATGGCACCGTCCGCCTGGCAGCAGTATTTACAGATCCGGAGAGCGGCCGGACCATGCAGGTATTCACAGATCTTCCGGGCATGCAGCTCTACACCGGCAATAATATCAAGAATACGTGTGTCGGAAAAAATGGCGCGGATTATCAGCCGTGGATGGGCGTCTGCTTTGAGACGCAGTACTATCCGGATGCGATGAACCATCAGGATACTGACTGGCCGCAGCCAATCTTTAAGGCCGGCGAGAAATATCACTCCGTGACGATCTACAAGTTTGGAGTTGTAGAGTAAGATCTGTGAACGATAATTTAAACAGGCCCTGCGAAAGTAAGCAATCCATGCGCAGGTGCTTGAAGCCCGCCGGTACTTGCTGAACGAAGTGAAGCTTAGTACCGCTGCGAGGATGAGGCAGCGCGAGCGTGCCTGCGCAGGATTCTTACTTCCGCAGGGCCGAAGATAACAAGAAAGGAGGAGCGCCATATGAAGCAAATCAAACCAGTTGCAACGGATCGCAGGAAAAAAACACGAAATGATGTTTACCGCTTCATCTATCATGCGCCGTCCTCTGTTACGAAGCAGGATGTTGCCAGGGAACTGAATCTGAGCCTTCCGACGGTATATCAGAATCTGTCGGAGCTGGAGGAAGCCGGGCTGATCCGCGCTGCGGAACTGATGAAACCATCCGGGGGACGTCCGCCGGTTGGCTATGAAGTGTGTGAAGATGCACACTTTGCAGTTGGTGTTTCTGTTACGGCGACGGAGATTTCCATGGTTGCGCTGGATATGAAGCGCAATGAAATTGCTGCTGCTTCGGAACCTGTCCGGTCGCTGGAAAAAGAAGATTTGCTGAGACAGTTTACAGATGCAATGATCCGGTTTGGAGAGGATGCAAAGCTTGACCGGGAGAAACTGCTTGGTGTCGGCCTGACGGTTCCGGGTGTGCTGGATCCTGTTTCGGACACGATCCTCCTTTCCCCGACACTTCATCTGGGGAAAGTTCCGGTAAGACAGATTCAGGAGAGATTTTCATGTCCCGTTTCTGTTGAAAATGACAGCACAAGTGCGGGAATCGCGGAATACTCTGTCCTGCCGAAAGAAGAGCGGAAAAAAAGTTTTGCCTGCCTGTATCTGGCTTATGGTGTCGGCGGTGCAGTATTTTTCGAAGGGAAGCCCTGGTATGGTGAAAATCACAGGAGTGCTGAATTCGGACACATGTGTATTGTTCCGGACGGTCTTCCCTGCAGCTGCGGGAAAAAAGGATGTCTGGAAGCTTATATCGGCGCATTCCGGTTCAGCCGTGATCTGGGAATTTCCATTGATACCTTCTTTGAAGAGCGGGACAACGGAAACAAAGAATACCAGGATCTCTGGGAGGATGGAATCGCACATCTGGCAATTGCCCTCAGCAACATCAGACGGGCATTTGACTGTGATGTGATACTGGGCGGATTTATGAGTGAACAGATTGCTGCCTCGATGGAATTGCTGCAGCAGAAGATCGCGGAACGGGATATTTTCGGAGAGAATATATCCTGGCTGAAGATCGGGAAATATCCCCGGAAGGCCGGAATTTACGGGGCGGCATGGAGCTGGATTGAACGGTTTATTGATGAGATTTGACAACCGTGCGATGCAGGATTCGTACAAAATGAAATATGTCCGGGCGGACGGTAAATAAGTAAAGGAGGAGATGCCGGTGCTGTACATAGGAGTTGATCTGGGAACTTCGGCAGTGAAGCTGCTGCTGATGGATGAAAATGGCGTGATTCAGAACATCACCTCGCGCGATTACCCGCTGTATTTTCCGAAGCCGGGCTGGTCAGAGCAGAATCCGGAAGACTGGCTGAATGCCGTGCTTGACGGTCTGCAGGAACTGACAAAGGACTGTGACAGGACGCAGATTGCCGGAATCGGCGCCGGCGGCCAGATGCACGGTCTGGTTGTGCTGGATGCAGATGACAAGGTGATCCGGCCGGCCATCCTCTGGAATGATGGCAGAACGCAGAAGGAAACCGACTGGCTGAACAATGAGATCGGAACAAAACAGCTGTCAGCATGGACCGGGAACATTGCATTTGCGGGATTTACCGCACCGAAGCTTCTGTGGATGCGGAAGAACGAGCCGGAACTTTTTGCGAAAATTGACAAGGTGATGCTCCCGAAGGATTATATCAATTACATGCTTTCGGGTGTACACTGCACCGATTATTCGGATGCGTCCGGCATGCTGCTGCTGGATGTGGCACACAAATGCTGGAGCAGAGAGATGCTGGAGATCTGCGGCATTACAGAGGCACAGATGCCGAAGCTGTTCGAGAGTTATGAAGCAGTCGGAACACTGAAGGCTGACATCGCGGAACGACTTGGCTTCCCGGAGAACGTCGTGATTGCAGCAGGCGCCGGAGACAATGCGGCAGCAGCTGTCGGAACGGACACCGTTGCGGAAGGAAGCTGCAACATCAGTCTCGGAACATCCGGTACCATATTTATTCCGAGTGCAGAATTCAAATCAGACGATGCAAACGCGCTGCATGCATTTGCGCATTCCAATGGTCAATTCCATCTGATGGGATGTATGCTCTCTGCGGCATCCTGCAACAAGTGGTGGCTGGAGACGGTTCTCGACACAGATCAATATGCAGAGGAACAGGCGCCGATTACCGATGAGATGCTTGGAAGGAACCATGTATTTTTCCTGCCGTATCTGATGGGCGAGCGGGCGCCGCACAACGATCCCTCTGCGCGCGGCTGCTTTATCGGCCTGACGATGGATTCCACACGGGCCGATATGACACAGGCAGTTCTCGAAGGCATTTCCTTCGGTTTGCGTGATTCGCTTGAGGCGGCAAGAGCCATGGGTATCGAGATCCGCTCAAGCATGCTCTGCGGCGGGGGCGCGAAGAGTCCGCTCTGGAAGAAGATGCTGGCAAATGTTATGAATATCGAACTGACGAGCCCTGAGACGGAGCAGGGGCCGGGCTATGGCGGCGCGATGCTGGCAGCGGTTGCCTGCGGGAAATATGCAACTGTTGAGGAGGCGGCCCATTCGCTTGTTCGCGTGACAGAAACCGTGAAGCCGGACCCGGAGCTGGCGGCATTGTACGAAGAGCGGTATCAGCGGTTCCGGGAGATGTATCCGGCGCTGAAAGATGTGTTTAAGGGACTTTCCTGATCATTTTCCCAAAAAACTTGAGAAAGGGCTGGCCCCTGTGTTTCTTGACGCAGGTTTGATTTGCCTGTAGCGATTGAATCATCCGTTTTTTTCGGACCGGGAAAACGCACTGCCCCGGAAGGGATTTGGAGCGCGTCAGGGGCGGCCTTAACAGGCGAAAGTAAGAAACGCGCTGCCCCGAAGGGATTTGGAGCGCGTCAGGGGCAGCCTGAACAGGCAAAAGCAAGAAACGCGCTGCCCCGGAGGGGGCTTGGAGCGCGTCAGGGGCGGCCTGAAC
>JAFUCM010000108.1 GCA_017459675.1 Eubacterium sp. | reverse complement strand
GACGCTTAAGAAGAGCGGCGAGATGATCTGCAACAGAACACGTGTCAAGGTTGTCATGAACAAGGTTGCGCCGCCGGTCCGTGAGGCAGAATTCGATATCATGTTCGGACGCGGGATTTCCCGTTCGGGCGATATCCTGGATCTGGCAGCTGACAAAAACATTATCGTCAAGAGCGGTGCATGGTATTCTTATGAAGGAGAGAAGATCGGTCAGGGGCGTGAGAATGCCAAGATCTATCTGGAAGAGAATTCTGATTTCATGCAGATGATTGAAGGCAAGGTCCGTGCGGCTTATGGTCTGCAGGGAGCGCCTGAGGAGCCGGAGACAGAGGCAGAGCCGGCGGAGGAGAAAGAGATGTCTGCAATGTCATCCGCTCCGGAGTTATAAGCTGTCTTTGAACGGTACCGGGATATCATGAAGAGATGGACTAAAGGATCCGGCGAGACGGAAGATTACATGCCGGATCACAGACAGGTACATCAGGCAGAAGAGAAGCCGGTGCACAGTGCAGCTGTGCGCAAGGCCATGAATCTGCTCCTGCACAGAGACCGGACAGAACAAGAGCTGAGAAGCCGCCTGGAGGCAGGCGGTTTCTCCATTGATGAGATCGATGAAGCACTTGCATATACTGCCTCCTTTGGCTACGTAAATGACCGACGTTATGCAGAAAACTATGCAATTTCATTTTCAGGCAAAAAAAGCCGCAGAATGATTGCTGCAGATCTGAGACAGCGGGGTGTCGATGAGATCTGGATCGAAGAGGCGGTCGCAGCGCTTCCTGAGAATGAGTCAGATCAGATCATGGAACTGATCCGGAAACGTGCAGGGGAACCGCATGTGCTGGACGCGGCAGAGAAGCGGCGGCTGCATGGATATCTGGCACGGCGCGGATTTGTGACCGGTGATATTCTCCGGGCGATCCGTTCTTTCGAAAGTGATGCGTAACCGGTAACGGAGATGCTTTCCGGCTGCTTTTCGGAATTTCAAAAAAACATTTGACAAGATTATCCTGTTATTATATACTAGTCCTTGCGTCAGGCGCGGATGCGCAATCAGCAAACGTCCCGCCGAAACCGGGGTGTGGCTCAGTTTGGCTAGAGCGCCTGGTTTGGGACCAGGAGGCCGCAGGTTCGAATCCTGTCACCCCGATTAGCTGAAGGGCTTACAACAAGCCGCACTGTGCAGGTGTAGTTCAGTGGTAGAACACCAGCCTTCCAAGCTGGATATGTGGGTTCGATTCCCATCACCTGCTTCTGTGTTTGTAGCTCAGCTGGATAGAGCAACGGCCTTCTAAGCCGTGGGTCGGGGGTTCGAGTCCCTCCAAGCACGTTGGGAGACAATCCCGGTTATATATGATGGTGGATATGGCGTAGCTGGTTAACGCGCCAGATTGTGGCTCTGGAGATCAAGGGTTCGAATCCCTTTATCCACCCTGCCGTATGGCGACTCATTGGGCCATCGCCAAGCGGTAAGGCACAGCACTTTGACTGCTGCATGCGTCGGTTCGAATCCGGCTGGCCCAGTTCAGTAAAATGGAGCATTAGCTCAGGTGGTAGAGCACTTGACTTTTAATCAAGTTGTCCGGGGTTCGAGTCCCCGATGCTTCATTGCAAAACGGAAGATCACAGTGTGGTGTTCCGGTTGTTCTTACCCGGTGCTCTCTGCGGTGAAAATGTTTTGCAGGGTTTGTGTCTGCGTTTGCGTTAAAAGGGATCATATTCGTTGACAAAATAAGCAGAGGCGGGGTAAGATAATAGCTGTGAACAGCCACCGGCCGGCAGTACAGATATTAAGCGGCTATGGCGGAATTGGCAGACGCGATGGATTTAGGTTCCATTGGGAGACCGTGCAGGTTCGAGTCCTGTTAGCCGCAGTTCATTCTCAGGATACAGTTCGTATCACAATTCCAGAGTTTCAAGAAAGAGAGTAATTATGACAAGAGAACAGTATGAGTCTCTTCCGCTGTCTGAACTTCGGGCACTCGCGAAAGCGCGGGGTCTTACGCGTGTTTCAACATTGCGCAAGGATGCCCTTATCGAACGGATGCTGGAAGAAGATGCAGCAGAAGAACAGAAAACAAAGGCGGATGACAGCGAAGCCCGTACAGAGCGCCGCAGTGACAGCGAAGTGCGTACAGAGCGCCGCAGCCAGGAGCAGAGATCCAGACGGGCGCAGGAGGATGACCGTGCGGAAGGATCGCGTACCAGAAATGATATGCAGGGGCTGGACAGTGGTCATACGGCCAGCGGAATCCTGGAAGTCATGCAGGAAGGATTCGGGTTTATTCGTTCTGACAATTTCATGCCGGGTGAGGAGGATGTCTATGTATCACCCTCCCAGATCCGCAAGTTCGGTCTGCGGACCGGTGATATTGTTACCGGAAACACCCGCGTCAAATCTCAGAATGAGAAATTTTCAGCCCTGTTATACATTCAGTCCGTGAACGGAATGAATCCGGCAAACTGCCAGCGGCGTGCACATTTTGAATCCATGACGCCGATTTTCCCGAATGAGCGGATTTATCTTGAGCGTCCGGGGTGCAGCAATGCGATGCGGGTTGTGGATCTGATCAGTCCGATCGGAAAAGGACAGCGCGGAATGATTGTATCTCCGCCGAAAGCCGGCAAGACAACCCTGCTGAAAGATACAGCGAAATCAATTCTCCGGAATAATCCCGAGATGCACCTGATTATCCTTCTGATCGATGAGCGGCCGGAGGAAGTGACGGATATTAAGGAGACGGTACAGGGTGACAATGTCGAGGTAATCTATTCGACATTTGATGAGCTGCCGGATCATCACAGACGTGTCTCGGAAATGGTTATTGAGCGCGCGAAACGACTGGTTGAGAATAAGCAGGATGTTATTATCTTCATTGACAGCATTACGCGTCTTGCCCGCGCATACAATCAGGTGGTTCCGCCAAGCGGACGCACACTGTCCGGCGGTCTGGATCCGGCTGCACTGCATATGCCGAAGCGGTTCTTCGGCGCGGCCCGCAATATGCGCGAGGGCGGAAGCCTGACCATTCTGGCCACAGCGCTTGTGGATACCGGCAGCAAGATGGACGATGTCGTCTACGAGGAGTTCAAAGGCACCGGCAATATGGAACTTGTTCTTGACAGAAAACTGCAGGAACGCAGGATTTTCCCGGCAATCGATATTGTAAAATCGGGAACGCGGCGGGAAGATCTGCTGCTTTCCAGAGAGGAAATCGAGGCAGTTACGAAGATTCGCAGATCACTGAACGGCATGAAGGCGGATGAAGCTGCAGAAAACATTCTGGATATGTTCACCAGAACCCGCACCAACAATGAACTGGTGCAGCTGATCCTGAAACGCCGGGTTCTTGGTTAAAAATCCGCTTGCAAACAGATAACTGCTATGATATAATTTTTCGAGTCGTACGTCGGAAATGTACGTCAAGAAAGAAATGGAAGAGGTGAACACAAATGAGAGAAGGAATCCATCCGGATTTTTATCAGGCAACAGTTACATGCAACTGCGGCAATACCTTTACAGTAGGATCAACGAAGGAAGATATCCACGTTGAGATCTGCTCCAAGTGCCATCCGTTCTACACCGGACAGCAGAAGGCTACGCAGGCACGCGGCCGTATTGAGCGCTTCAACAGAAAGTACGGCATCAACAACTAATTTATTATGTATGAGCAATGAGAGGGCTGGGGTTGGAAGATCTCAGCTCTCTTATTATATCTCAGCAGAAAATGTTCCCGCCGATGCAGGCGGCGGGCATCAACAAGTAATACGCATGATGGAATGCAATTCTTGAGGAAGCACAGGTGATGATCCGTGCTTTCATTTGCATTTATAAAAATAACAGGATATATGAGTATGAAACCATCTAATATCGGCGGCCAGGCTTTGATCGAGGGCATTATGATGCGTCACGAGGACCAGTACGCTGTTGCCGTCCGGAAGCCTGACCAGGAAATTGAAATTAAGACAGAACCCTATAAGAGTATTGTACCGGGCAGGGCCGCACAGAAAATTCCGCTTGTTCGCGGTGTCATCAGTTTTATTGATTCTATGGTGGTCGGCGTCAGCACGCTGATGTATTCTGCTTCTTTTTATGAGGAAGATGAAGAAGAACTGCAGAAGAAGGCCGGCCGCACGGAAGCGGAAAATGAAAAGGCGGAAAAGAAAGAGCAGGCGCTGATGTATGGCGTATTTGCATTTTCGATGGTGCTTGCCATCGCGATTTTCATGCTGCTGCCGTATTATCTCTCGACAATTCTGGGAAAAGTGATCACAAATCACTGGGCACTTTCGCTGGCGGAGGCGCTTCTGCGTGTCGCGATCTTTCTCGGGTATCTCGCACTGGTTTCCAATATGAAAGATATCCGGCGCACATTTATGTATCACGGCGCTGAGCACAAGTGCATCAACTGTGTCGAGCACGGCATGCCGCTGACCGTGGAAAACGTGATGAAAAGTTCACGTTTTCATAAGCGGTGCGGAACGAGTTTTCTGTTTATTGTCGTGATTATCAGTGCGGTGCTCCTGATGTTTATCCAGACGGATTCACGGATTTTACGTGTGGTTTACCGCCTGCTGCTGATTCCGGTGATCGCCGGGATTTCCTATGAACTGCTGCGGTTTGCGGGAAGACATGACAACCCGGTTGTCAATTTCTTAAGCAAACCCGGTCTGTGTCTGCAGCGTCTGACGACCCGGGAGCCGGAGCCGTCGATGGCTGAAGTGGCGATTGCTGCGGTGGAGGCAGTATTTGACTGGAAAACCTATCTGAAGGAGAATTTCGGATATGATGCAGAAGCCGGAAGTTAATTCCCTGCGCGAACTGCGCGGATACGGCGAAGCATATCTGAAGGAAGCACAGATTGCCGATGCAAAGACGGATGCATGGCTGCTGCTGGAATATGCGGCCCACATTACGAAAAGCTATTACTTTATGCATATGCATGAAGAAATTCCGGAAGAAAATGCGGCACTGTATACGAAGCTGGTCGAGCGGCGCGCCGCGCGGATTCCGCTGCAGTATCTGACCGGAGAGGCCTGGTGTTACGGGAACCGGTTTCTGGTAAATCACCATGTTCTGATTCCGCGGCAGGACACCGAGATCCTGATTGAGGAGGCGGTCAGAAGACTTCACACGGGAATGCGCGTGCTGGATCTGTGTACCGGGAGCGGATGTATTTTGATTTCACTTCTGAAGCAGAAGATGATCAGCGGAACCGGTTCGGATCTGTCCGAAGAGGCGCTGGCTGTCGCGAAAAAGAACGCGGAACTGCATCATGTGCAGGCAGAATGGGTAAAAAGCGATCTCTTCCGGGAAATAGAGGGAACGTTCGACCTGATTGTGTCGAATCCGCCGTATATACCGGCAGATGTGATCCCGCTTCTGGATCCGGAAGTCCGTGATCACGAGCCGCATCTGGCGCTGGAAGGCGGCGCGGACGGGATGGATTTCTACCGGCGCATCACAGAAGCATCCGGCAGTTATCTCAAAGAAAACGGATGGCTCTGTGTGGAAATCGGATATGATGAGGGAAGTGCCGTGAGAGAAATGTTTGAGACAAACGGATACAGCGAGGTCTCTGTAATACAGGATTATGCGGGGCTTGACCGCGTTGTGTGCGGGATGAAAAGAGGCGTATGATGTTTGACAGACTGGAAGCAACTTTATATAGAATGGAAGAAGTCATGCAGCTGCTCTCGTCACCTGAGACTGCCGGAGATCCGAAGAAACTGCAGGAGCTGATGAAGGAGCAGGCCGAACTTCAGCCGGTGACGCAGACTTACCAGGCGTATAAGGACGCGAAGACTGCGGCAGAGGAAAGTATGGAGATGCTCCGGGAAGAGAAGGATCCCGAGATGCGGGAGCTTCTAAAGGAGGAAAATGCGGCAGCCAGAGCTGAACTGCAGAAGCTGGAGAAAAAGCTCCAGATTCTTCTGCTTCCGAAGGATCCCAATGATCAGAAAAATGTAATCGTTGAGATCCGCGCAGGGGCAGGCGGCGAGGAAGCTGCACTTTTCGCGGCGGAGCTGTACCGCATGTACAGCCGCTATGCGGAAACAAATCACTGGAAAACAGAGATTATGACACTCAACGAGAGCGGGATCGGCGGATTTAAAGAGGTGACATTTATGATTCGCGGTGCGGGTGCCTATTCGAAACTGAAATACGAGAGCGGCGTTCACCGCGTGCAGCGTGTGCCGGAGACGGAGAGCGGCGGCAGAATCCATACCTCTACGGTTACCGTGGCGATCATGCCCGAGGCGGAGGAGGTGGATTTCCAGATCGATCTCAACGACTGCAGATTTGATGTGTTCCGCTCATCGGGAAACGGCGGACAAAGTGTTAATACGACAGATTCTGCTGTGCGTCTGACACATATTCCGACCGGGATTGTTATTTCCTGCCAGGATGAAAAATCCCAGCTCAAAAACAAAGACAAGGCACTGAAAGTTCTGCGTTCCAGGCTTTATCAGATGGAACTGGACAGAAGGCATGCGGAAGAGGCGGCAGAACGCAGAAGCCAGATCGGCACGGGCGACCGCTCGGAAAAAATCAGGACCTATAATTTCCCGCAGGGGCGGGTGACAGATCACAGAATCAAGCTGACGCTGCACCGGATCAATGACATCCTGAACGGCGATCTGCAGGAACTGATTGATGCGCTGACAACGGCGGATCAGGCAGAGAAGCTGGCAGCCCAGTAAAACGATAAAAAATACTGCAGGTAAATGAAGAACCGGATTCTACAGATGGAATTGATTATAAAAGAACGGAGGGGAATAGAACGTGGGTAAATATTTCGGAACAGACGGATTTCGCGGGGAAGCGAATGTGCAGCTGACAGCGGAGCATGCATTTGCAATCGGCCGCTATATCGGGTGGTATTTCGGACAGAATCACAGGGCGCGGATTGTGATCGGCAAAGACACCAGAAGATCCGGTGATATGCTGGAGCATGCACTTGCCTCCGGCATCGCTGAATCAGGCGCCGATGCATATCTGATGCAGGTGACGACGACACCGAGCGTCGCATATATGGTCCGGAAAGAGCAGTTTGACTGCGGTGTGATGATTTCTGCTTCACACAACCCGTTCTATGACAACGGCATTAAGCTGATCGGCTCGAACGGACAGAAAATCGAGGCATCTATCGAGCAGGCGATTGAGCAGTATATCGATGCGGGTACGCCGGAGATTCCGCGGGCAATGCGGGAGGAGATCGGTGCGGTCATCGCCTATCCGAAGGGTGTCGATGATTATATCGAATATCTTGCGGCAGCGGCCGGACATTCATATGCAGGCTGCCGGATCGCAATTGACTGTGCGAACGGAAGTACTTCGGCAATTGCCGCAAAGGTGCTGGAGAAGGCAGGTGCTGAGGTACAGGTGATTCACAACAGTCCTGACGGGATCAATATCAACCGGGACTGCGGCTCCACACATATGGAATCCCTGCAGCAGTTTGTGCGTGAAAATCATATGCACGCCGGCTTTGCCTACGACGGTGACGGAGACCGCTGCCTTGCGGTCGATGAGAACGGAAATGTCATTGACGGCGATCTGATCATGTACATCGGCGCGAAATATCTGCGGGAGCAGGGTGCGCTGGAAGGCAATACGCTGGTAACAACTGTGATGTCCAATATCGGGCTTTATAAGGCCCTTGATACGGCGGGAATCCGCTATGAGCAGACGGCTGTCGGTGATAAATATGTCGCGGAATGTATGTTCTCCAACGGCTATTCCATCGGAGGCGAGCAGTCCGGCCACATTATTCTTGCAAAGTATGCAAAAACCGGCGACGGGATTCTGACATCGCTGATGCTTCTGGATGCCATGGCGGCAGAGCAGGCATCTCTTGCAGAATTGTCTTCAGAAGTCACCATTTTCCCGCAGCTTCTGAAGAACGTGCGCGTGGCGGACAAGAACACGGCAAGAGAGAATGCACGTATGCTGGAAGCAGTCGAAGCAGTCAGCAGGAAGCTCGGAAGCGACGGACGTGTTCTGGTCCGTGAGAGCGGAACAGAGCCGCTGATCCGCGTCATGGTCGAAGCAAAGACAGATGCGGTCTGCAGGGAATGTGTCGACAGCATTGTACAGGTCATGCAGGAAGAAGGGCTGGTACTGGATTGATGATGAGACAGATCATGTTTGCATCCAAAGAACGAGCAAATAAGAATAAAATCTGCCGGAAACTCCGGACACTGATACTGGCAGGCACAGCCGCGGCCGTGCTTTTTGCAGGCTGCGGAAAGGCACCGGAAAAGAATTCGGCTGCTTATGACAAAGCTGTGACGGCGCTGGAAAGCGGTGATTATGAAACGGCGATGACGCAGTTTAAAACAGCGATCGACCAGGACAGCCGGAAAGCGGAGGCATACCGCGGAGAAGGCATTGTCTATATGAATCAGGGGGAATATGCAAGTGCGGTCACGATGTTTGAGCGCTCGCTGGATACCTGGGAGCGGGACGGCAGTGACAAGGCCTTCAAGGAGGACGTGCAGTATTATCTGGCGGAAGCATATGCTGAATGCGGCAGACAGGAGGAAGCACTTGCGCTCTATACAGAACTGGCGAATGGACTGACGCCGGACAGGGCTTACCTGATGCGCGGAAAAGCCTATGCCTCCTGGCAGGATCTCGACAATGCGACTGCTGATTTTGACCGGGTGATCACAGAGATGCCGAGCTACGAGAACTGTATTCAGATCTATGAAATTCTTGCTGACGCGAGCCGTGAAGCCGACGGGGCAGCCTATCTGTCCTATGCGCTGGAGCACAAGATCAGCAACAATGAAGATTACTACAATCAGGGTCTGATTTACTATTATCTGGGCAATTATGAAGATGCCCGTAAAAATCTGCAGACAGCTGCAGATATGGGAAGCCTTGACGCGGTAATTCTGCTGGGGAAGGTCTGTATCGATAACAACGACACGGCAGCGGCCAGAGAAGCCTATCAGAAGCTTGTAAATGATGAGGAAAACCGTGCGACTGCCTATAACGGACTGGCGCTCTGCGACATGGCTGACGGTGATTATGATGCTGCACTGCTGGATATCAGCAAAGGAATTGCAGAGAACAATCCCGAAGTTACCGAGTCGCTGCTGTTCAATGAGATTGTAATCTATGAGCGGATGCTGGACTTCAATATGGCAAAGCAGAAGATGCAGGCCTTTGTGGAGAAGTATCCGGATAATGCGGCAGCACGCAGGGAAAATCTGTTTCTGGCAAGCAGATAGAAAAACAGGAAAAGCATATGCATGAAATTGATAAAATCCGCGACCGGGTCATTCTTGCCGGCATCGCTTCGGATCAGACGCCGGATCCGGCCGTTTCGCTTGCCGAACTGGAAGAACTGGCAAAGACTGCCGGGGCGGAAGTTCTGACATATATGATACAGAACCGGGATCGTCCGGACCCCGGTACCTACTTCGGGAAGGGGAAAATCGAAGAACTCAAAGAGCTGGTACAGATGCTGGACGCGAACGGTGTGATCTGCGACGATGAGCTTTCGCCGGCACAGATGAGCAACCTGCAGGAGATGCTGCAGTGCAAAGTGATGGACCGGACACTCCTGATTCTGGATATATTTGCCGCGCATGCCAGAACCAGCGAAGGAAAGATCCAGGTGGAACTGGCACAGCTGAAATACCGTGCTTCCAGGCTGACTGGTCTTGGAAAATCACTTTCCAGACTCGGCGGCGGCATCGGTACACGCGGCCCCGGCGAGAAAAAGCTCGAGCAGGACAGACGTCTGATCCGGGAACGGATCGGGATGCTGAAGCGGGAACTCCGCGAGGTGGAGCGGCACCGGGATGTGGTGCGCGAGGGCCGGAAGAAAAATGCACGGCCGACGGCCGCAATTGTGGGATATACCAATGCGGGCAAGTCAACGCTGCTGAATCATCTGACCGACGCGGGCGTTCTGGAGGAGGATGCGCTGTTTGCAACACTGGATCCGACGACGCGCGCGCTGAAACTGCCCGGCGGCACAGATATTCTGCTGACGGATACGGTCGGATTTATCCGGAAACTGCCGCATCACCTGATCGAATCATTTAAAAGCACACTGGAAGAAGCGGCCATTGCCGATTACATCGTGCATGTCGTGGATGCATCGGATCCGCAGGCACTGATCAAGATGCAGGTGGTCTATGAGACACTCCATGATCTGAAAGCAGATGAGAAACCGGTCATTACGCTGTTCAATAAACAGGACCTTCTGCGCATGCAGCTTGCGGAAGGAACGGCAGAGATGCCGCATCTCAAAGATCTCAGAGCGGATTACAGCATTCCGGTTTCTGCAAAAACCGGAGAGGGGCTGGATGCATTTCTGGGAGCCCTGGAGGAGCTGATTCAGTCGCGGCAGATTTTGATTGAACGTGTCTTTCCCTATGCGGAAGCGGGAAAACTGGCACTGATAAGAAAACACGGACAACTGTTGGAGGAGGAATACACAGATGAAGGAATACGCATCAAGGCTTATGTCCCGCCTGCAGTCTACGGAAAAATCTGAGAAAGCGGATGCTGTTTACATTACGGATCCGTATAATATGCGTTACATTTCCGGATTTGCCGGCGGAGAGGGAGCATTGCTGATCACACAGGAGCGCTGTGTTCTGATCACGGACTCACGCTATACGGAAGCGGCACAGAATGAGAGTGATTTTGAGGTCATCGAAGAGAGCAGGAAGCACAGACGAGAAGCAATTCTGCAGGAAATCTGCCAGCAGCAGGCGGTACAGCACATTGCCTATGAGGATCTGCACCTGACGTGTGCCGCGTTTGCAAAGCTGCGCAAAGCGCTTCCAGAGATCAGCAGCTGGATTCCGGCCGGAGAGGAAGTAAATCATCTCCGCAGGGTCAAGACAGCGGAGGAAATAGCACTGCTGCAGAGAGCTGAGGCGATTGGCGATGCGGCGTTCGAAGATCTGCGGAAAATCCTGAAAACCGGCATGACGGAACTGGAAGTCGCAGCCGAGCTGGAGTATTTCATGAAGAAACACGGTGCTGAGCGGCTTTCATTTGAGACAATTGTGGCGTCGGGACCGAATTCCTCCATGCCGCATGCAGTGCCGACAGACCGGAAGATTCAGCGTGGAGATTTCCTGACGATGGATTTCGGGTGCTGTTATCATGGGTACTGCTCGGATATGACGCGCACGGTCGCATTCGGCGGTCTGGAAGCCAGACAGACGGAGATTTACGAGACGGTTCTGCAGGCGCAGAAGACTGCGCTCGCAGTGATCCGGGCCGGAATTACCGGAGAGGAAGCCGACCGGGCAGCAAGGGATATTATCGAAGGCGCAGGATACGGGGAATGTTTTGGTCATTCACTCGGCCATTCTGTAGGACTGTACATTCATGAAGATCCGCGGCTGGCACCTGGCGCAGAGGATGTATTGGAGCCCGGTATGGCAGTGACTGTTGAACCCGGAATTTATCTGCCCGGTTATTGCGGCGTCCGGATTGAAGACCTGGTAATTGTGACAGAGGACGGGTGCAGGAATCTTACCTCCAGTCCCAAAGAATTATTGATATTTGATTGACATTTTCCATGCCTGTAGATATGATGACAGAGTATAAAGGCATATGAACTGCCTGCCTTTTTAAGGGGAGCAGATCATGATACACACGAAGTTTCAAACGGAGGTAACACATGTATTCAATCGAAGCAGTCAGAAAAACAGATCCTGAGATCGCAGCACTTCTCGAGGCGGAACTTGCACGGCAGAATACACATCTTGAGCTGATCGCATCGGAAAACTGGGCATCACAGGCCGTAATGGCAGCGATGGGAAGTCCTTTTACCAACAAATATGCAGAAGGATATCCGGGAAAACGTTACTACGGCGGCTGTGAGATTATCGATCAGGCAGAGACACTCGCAATTGAGCGCGCAAAAGAGATTTTTGGCTGCACATATGTCAATGTACAGCCGCACTCCGGTGCACAGGCCAATATGGCTGTCTTCCTTGCACTTCTTCAGCAGGGCGATACAGTCATGGGCATG
>JAFUCM010000107.1 GCA_017459675.1 Eubacterium sp. | reverse complement strand
TACATAGCGGGCAACTTTGCCTGCACGCAGTGCTTCAACCAGTGCATCTTCATCGATCAGAACGTCACGGGCGAAGTTCAGGACGATTACACCGTCTTTCATAATGCTGATCGCATGGCGGTCAATCATGCCGCGCGTGCTGTCGAGAAGCGGCACGTGAATTGTGATATAGTCACAGTCACGGTAAAGGTTGTCAACTTCTTTGACATGGTGAACAGACGCGGACAGGTTCCACGCGGCATCAACGGAAATATACGGATCGTATCCGTAAACATCCATGCCGAGGTGGACAGCTGCATTTGCAACCATCTGTCCGATTGCGCCAAGACCGATGATACCGAGCTTCTTGCCGCTGATCTCATGGCCTGCAAACTGCTTTTTCTGCTTCTCTGCCTGCTTGGCAACATCTTCGTCTCCGCGGTGCGCGCGCACCCACTCGGCGCCGCCGAGGATGTCGCGGGACGCAAGAAACAGGCCGGCAATTACCAGCTCTTTCACACCATTTGCATTTGCACCCGGTGTATTAAATACGACGACACCTTTTTTCGCGCATTCTTCCACCGGAATGTTGTTGACGCCGGCGCCTGCACGTGCAATGGCAAGGATCCGGTCATTAATGTCTTCCGGCTGAATCTTTGCACTGCGTACCAGAAGGGCATCCGCGCCCTTCATGCTGTCTGTCATGATGTAATTGCCGTCAAAGTGCTCAAGTCCAACCCTGGAAATCGGGTTGAGGCAGTTGTAATAAAACATTATCCATTCACCTCTTCAAAGTGCTTCATAAATTCTGTGAGTTTCTGTACACCTTCAACCGGCATTGCGTTGTAAATGCTTGCGCGCATGCCGCCGACACTGCGGTGTCCCTTCAGGTTGACAAATCCGGCATCTGTCGCTTCTTTGATGAACTTCGCATCCAGATCCTTGTCGCCTGTGACGAACGGAACATTCATCAGGGAGCGGTCTTTCTTCTCAACGGTTCCGGTGAACATCTTGCTGCTGTCCAGGTAATCGTAGAGAATTGCTGCTTTCTGTTCGTTAATCTCTTTGCGTTTTGCAAGACCGCCGGTCGCGAGCAGCCATTTGAAGACCTTGCCGCAGATGTAGATCGCATAGCAGTTCGGTGTGTTGTACATCGAACGGTTGTCCGCATGCGTCTTGAACTTCATATAGGTCGGTGTGCCTTCCAGTACATCGTCAGTGATCAGATCTTTGCGGATGATGCTGACGACAAGGCCTGCCGGTCCGATGTTTTTCTGTACGCCGCCGTAGACGATGCCGTATTTTGTCACGTCGATCGGCTCGGACAGGAAACAGGAAGAGACGTCCGATACCAGAATCTTGCCCTTCGTATTCGGCAGTGTATGGTATTTCGTTCCGTAAATCGTGTTATTTTCGCAGATATAAACGTAATCGGCGTCCGGGCTGACCGGAAGATCACTGCAGTCCGGAATGTAGGAGAACATCTTGTCCTCGGAAGACGCAATCTTATTGGCCTGTCCGAAAATTGCCGCCTCCTGCCATGCCTTCTTGGCCCAGGTACCGGTCACGATGTAGTCTGCAACGCGGTTCTTCATCAGATTCATCGGAATCTGTGCGAACTGAAGTGTTGCGCCGCCCTGCATAAACAGAACCGCATAGTCATCCGGAATCTGCAGCAGCGTTCTCAGATCTGCCTCTGCCTCATCAATAATCTCGTCGAACATTTTTGAGCGGTGGCTCATTTCCATGACAGACATTCCGCAGCCGCGGTAGTTCATCATCTCTTCCTGTGCCTCGCGGAGAACCTCTTCCGGAAGTACTGCCGGGCCTGCTGAGAAATTATATACTCTGTCCATTTTTTTACTCCTTATGCTTGTTGAAATCGCCGCTTCCGATATAACACATTTCCCGGAAACGGGATCATTCATTCTAAAATACTGAAATTACTTGCCCTGCATCTTCTTCAGGTCTTCTTCGTCAAATACATCGTTGTTGGCCTTGCCTGCCGGGATCATCGGGAATACCTTCTCATCGGAATCGATGATGCAGTCGATGACACAGGTCTTTCCGCTGTCAATTGCCTGCTGCAGAACAGCCGGGAATTCCTTCGGATCGGTGACGCGGTAGCCGTTTGCGCCCATCGCCTCGGCAACCTTCACAACGTCGAGCTGATCGTTGAGGATGGTCGCGGAATAATGTTTATCGTAGAACAGCTCCTGCCACTGATGCACCATGCCGAGTACATGGTTGTTGATGACAATATCGATCAGCGGAAGCTCGTTGCGGACTGCCGTGATGATCTCATTCATGTTCATGCGGAAGCAGCCGTCGCCGGTGACATTGATGACCTGCTTTTCCGGACAGCCGATCTTTGCGCCGATGGATGCGCCAAGACCGAAGCCCATGGTGCCCAGTCCGCCGGATGTCAGGAATTTGCGCGGCTCTGTGTAGCAATAATGCTGTGCGGACCACATCTGATGCTGTCCGACGTCTGTGCAGATCAGTGCATTTCCTTCTGTCACTTTGCAGATCTGCTCGATGATATACGGACCGTTCAAGGTCGTCTCGTCTATTTTTCCGGAAGCGAGGTTCTTATTGACCTCTACTTCTGCCATCCACTCGTCGTTGTGCTTTTCCTTCAGTTCCGGAAGGATTTTCTTCAGCACTTCACTGACATCGCCGGTGACACATGCATTGATTACGACGTTCTTGTTGATCTCTGCCGGATCAATGTCGATCTGCAGAATCTTTGCCTGTTTTGCAAAGTTCTTCGGGCTTCCGACACAGCGGTCTGAGAAACGCGCGCCGAGAACAATTAAAAGATCGCATTTGTATGTCAGCAGGTTGGACGCCTTCGTTCCGTGCATGCCGAGCATGCCAAGATACAGGTCATCATTCTGCGGAAATACGCCCTGTGCCATCAGGCTGTCGCAGACCGGCGCCTCAATTCTGTGAGCCAGTTCGCGCACCTGCTCTGATGCGCCTGCGGTCACGGTGCCGCCGCCGATGAAGATCATCGGCTTCTTTGCCTTGTTGATCATATCGACTGCCGTTTTCAGTTCAGATTCAGAAACCGGAAGATCAGCCGGATTGTAGACTTCCGGAACAACCGGTTTGAAATTGGCTTTCGCGCCGGTGACATCCTTGGTGACGTCCACGAGAACCGGACCCGGTCTTCCGCTCTTTGCGATGCGGAATGCGCGGCGGATCGCGTCTGCAAGTTTATTGATATCCTTGACGATCATGCTGTATTTGGTAACCGGCATGCTGACGCCTGTGATATCAACCTCCTGGAAACTGTCCTTGCCCAGAAGGGATTTTCCGACGTTTGCCGTAATGGCAACAAGCGGGACGGAATCCATGTATGCGGTTGCGATTCCGGTGATCAGATTGGTTGCGCCCGGTCCGCTGGTCGCGAAGCAGACACCGACCTTACCGGTTGCACGCGCGTATCCGTCTGCCGCATGGGATGCACCCTGCTCATGCGAAGTCAGCACGTGACGGATCTCCGGATGCTTATACAATTCATCGTAGAGATTCAGGATTGCACCGCCCGGATATCCGAAGACGGTATCAACGCCCTGTTCTTTCAGACACTCGATAATGATTTCTGAACCATTCAGCTGCATGTTGTGTTTCCTTCTTTCCTTAAGTCTTTTGACTCACTTTTCGACTTGATTTGATTAAGTCAAGTTACTCAGTTACCAGAATTGCGCCGCGGTTTGCGCTGGTTACCATCTTCGCATAGCGTGCGAGATAACCGGTTGTGACTTTCGGCTCTCTCGGCTGCCAGTTTGCTCTTCTCTTCTCAAGTTCCTCGTCGCTGACAAGGAGTTCCAGTTTGTAGTTCGGGATGTCGATCCGGATGATGTCGCCCTCTTCTACCAGTGCGATCGGGCCGCCGACTGCTGCCTCCGGGCTGACATGTCCGATGGACGCGCCGCGTGATGCGCCGGAGAATCTGCCGTCTGTGATCAGCGCGACACTGCTTCCCAGTCCCATGCCTGCAATCGCGGAAGTCGGATTGAGCATCTCACGCATGCCCGGGCCGCCTTTTGGTCCCTCATAGCGGATGACGACGACGTCGCCTGCGACGATCTTTCCGCCCTTGATTGCATCGATTGCATCTTCTTCGCAGTCAAATACGCGGGCCGGACCTTCGTGGGTCATCATCTCCGGTACGACTGCGGAACGCTTGACAACACAGGTATCCGGAGCGAGGTTGCCGGAAAGGACTGCGATTCCGCCGGTGCGCATATACGGGTTATCGACGTGACGGATGATCTCCGGATCACGGTTGACACAGCCCTTGATATTTTCCCCGACGGTCTTTCCGGTGACGGTCATGCAATCGAGATTGAGCAGATCCAGAGATGCGAGCTCATTCATGACTGCGTAAATGCCGCCGGCCTCATTCAGTTCTTCCATATAGTGATCGCCTGCCGGTGCCAGATGGCAGAGGTTCGGCGTCTTCTCACTGAGTTCATTTGCCATGGAGACTTCAAAGTCGAAGCCTGCCTCATGGGCGATTGCCGGCAGATGCAGCATCGTATTGGTGGAGCATCCAAGTGCCATGTCCACGGTCAGTGCATTGATAAATGCTTCTTTTGTCATGATGTCGGACGGGCGGATGTTCTTCTTCAGCAGCTCCATGACCTTCATGCCTGCGTGCTTTGCGAGGCGGATGCGGGCGGAATATACTGCCGGAATGGTTCCGTTGCCGGAAAGGCCCATGCCGAGCACTTCTGTCAGGCAGTTCATGCTGTTCGCGGTATACATACCGGAGCAGGAACCGCAGGTCGGACATACATTTTCTTCATAATTGCGGACATCTTCTTCGGTCATGGTGCCGGCCGTGTAAGAACCGACTGCCTCAAACATGGAGGAAAGACTGCGCTTTCTGCCGTTGACATGTCCTGCGAGCATCGGACCGCCGCTGACAAAGATTGTCGGAACGTTAATCCGTGCCGCTGCCATCAGCATACCCGGAACAACCTTGTCACAGTTCGGGATCATAACCAGTGCATCAAACTGGTGTGCGATCGCCATACATTCTGTCGAATCACAGATCAGATCGCGTGTCACCAGCGAATATTTCATGCCGGTATGTCCCATAGCAATGCCGTCACAGACTGCAATGGCCGGAAACTGGATCGGTGTGCCGCCTGCTTCCGCGACACCCATCTTGACTGCATTCGCAATCTTGTCGAGGTTCATGTGTCCCGGAACAATTTCGTTGTAAGAGCACACAATACCGACCAGCGGACGGTTCATCTCTTCTTCTGTCATGCCAAGTGCATTGAACAGACTTCTGTGAGGAGCCTGCTGCATTCCCTTCGTTACTGCATCGCTTTTCATGGGGTGGTCCTCCTTCTTAATTATTCGGGATGGCTCCGGATTGGTTTTGCGGACTGGTTTCGGGAACCGTATGCATTCCGCATGCATCATAGATCCCTGCCGGTCACCGGAAATCTCCCTAAAACACAATGCCCTGTTACAGGCATAGTTATCCAACTATGAAATTAAAGCTATCCACCATAATACTGCATTTTTCCATTGATTTCAATGCGAAATCCATTGATTGACCAGTGTTCGGCATTTATAACAAAACAAGAGAACCCAGACGGATTCTCTTGTTAAAAGTTCTAAATATTATGCGATTTATTTTTTATCTTTCTCATCGGAAGATGCAGCTGTGAAATCGCCCGGTTTCTCAACCTGTGCGATGGCTTCCTTCTTCATCGGGATCCGGCAGTTGCGGTTGTTTCCGAACTCAACGATGACATCATCGCCTGCGATGTCAAT
>JAFUCM010000106.1 GCA_017459675.1 Eubacterium sp. | reverse complement strand
TCTCGTGTTTCAGTCTCATCCTGGTATAAAAAAACAGACCCCTTAAAAGGGATCTGTTTTTTTATAGCGAGGGGGGGACTCGAACATTCTTAACAGGCTAAAAAGCCGCGTAAATAAAGGAAAAAACGATGTCCACTTTATCAGGTGACCCAAAGGTGACCCAAATAATTATACTTAATCAACCTGCCATATAAGAGCCAATCTGTCCGGTTTTAAGCTACAGAAAACGAACAACTCTATTTTCATATTACTGCTCTAGTACTTCCAAAGCGCCGGAAATGCATTACTCCCGGAAATACCTTTCTCCAGCGCTTCCGGTCTTTCAACACGCCGTATATCCGGACCGTACCGATGAGCCATCGCTGACCAGACGATGCAATATGGAGCAAAACCACTGAAAAAGAACTTGTCTGAAAATATCAAAAACAGTCTTCAAATCAAAGTGCTTACCAAAACTGAATATATAACAAAACTGTCACACTAAGCATATAATTGCCTAGTATGACAGCTCTGTTGCAAGGTAAAAAGTATGATTGTATTATTATCTTTTAATGAACAATGATAATATTATTCTGTTTCTGTTTTTCAAAAATCAGAATGCAGAATCAGGATCGTAATACTGATCAACATTTTCTGCTGTGATCAGTGCGCTCTCAAGCTGGATCTCTTTATCCACTGTGCCTCCGTTCAGAATCGTCAGAGCGGCCTCGATAGACTCCTTTCCCGGATTTGCGTACTGGAAGGTACCGTAGGTCTTGCCCTCAATGATGGACTCTAATACTTCTTTCTGTCCATCAACACCAACCAGCTTGATATCGCTCTTCTCCCAGTCAATACCTGCATCGTCAAGTGCTGCAATTGCGCCAAGAAGCATTGTATCATTGTGGGAATAAACTACATCGATATCCTCTAAGTTATTTGACTGAAGAATGTCTTCCATTGTCTGCATTGCTGTTACGGTCTCTGCACCAGCTACGATACAGCAGAGCTGAGCAACAAAATTCACATTATCGACATCTTTGAGTTTCTTCTCCATCTCGCCGCCTCGTCCAAGTGTGACGGAAAGACCAGGTTCACACTGGAGTTCTACAATATTCAGTGTGTCCGGATCTTCAGCAGCCCACTGCGCGAACAGATCACCTGCCTGCTGACCGATCAGATCATTACTGGATCCAAGGAAGCAGGTATACTCGTCACTGCTGATATTTCTGTCAAGCACCAGAACCGGTATGCCGGAGTTATAGACCTCCGCGACAATCGGAGTCAGCGGATCACTCTGGTAAGGGCTCACAATCAAAAGATCGATGTCCTGTGCCACCAAGTCCTCAATATCGGAGATCTGCTTGTTTGTATCAGCATCTGCATCTGTATAAATAAGTTCGATTTCATCTTTGTGTTCTTCTGCCGCGTCCAGAACTGCGTTCCTCATATTAGCACGCCATGGGTTATTTGTATAATCCATCGAAAAACCGATCTTGAATTTCTTTCCGGAATCGCTGCTGCTCGCTGCCGCCTCAGATTCGTCAGCCACAGATGCCGCTGACTCCGCCTCTTCTGAATCAGCTGCCGCTGAAGATGCCGCCGCTTCCCCGCTGCCTGACAGCGCAGTTGATGAACTTCCGCTATTTCCGCAGCCTGCTAATCCAAACACCATCATTCCTGTTAATGCCATCGCCAACAGTTTTTTCATTTTCGTTCCTCCTTAAATCACATATTAAATTATAGGATAAATCTATTACAATTAAAACATCCTCTTTAGGAAGTTTTATTTCTTTTTCCTGTCTGTCCGAATATAAACAGCAAACAGAATGATCAGTCCCTTGATAATGTATTGATAGTAAACAGAAACATTTTTCAGGTTCAGCAGGTTGTTGATGATACCCAGAATCAGGACACCAAATACGGTTCCGATTGTATTTCCAATACCGCCAAGCATTGCCGTTCCGCCGATGACTGTTCCGGCGATCGCATCCAGCTCATAGCCGTCTCCCAGAAGCGGTTCACCACTCAGCGTTCTGCAGGTGATCAGGATGCCGGCGATACCGGAAAGCACAGCGGATATGATATAGACGCTTCCCTTGTAGATATCGACGTTAATTCCGGCAACTCTCGCCGCCTCAGGGTTTCCGCCGATTGCTCTCACATATCTGCCGTAAGTCGTCTTGTTCAGCACCAGTATGGAGATCGCCACGATGATAATCGCCACAATGACAGGAACCGGAATTCCGAAAAACCTGCCGGAGCCAAGCCAGCTGATCCGATCGCCAAGCGCGCGGTCAAGATAAATAACATGCCCTTCACATTGAATCAGCGTAAATCCCTTCACCATGATCTGAGTACTCATTGTCACAATGAATTCCGGGATCTTGCACTTTGTGATGATAAATCCGTTGATCACTCCTATGACTGCACACATTAACAAAGCGAAGAATGCAGCCACGAGAATGCAGACGACCTGACCGCTTCCGGGTACCAACTTGTTTACAATTGCTGACGCTCCCTGGAATGGCCGCACCAGTCCGTCAGGTGAGAAAAATGACGCAAACAACAGGGAGGACATGCCGACGACAGAACCGACTGAGATATCAATTCCACCGGTCAGAATGACGAATGTCATACCTACGGCTATGATGCCGTTTGCCGTAACCTGGCGAAGAAGGTTTGTCAGATTCTTAGGAGTCATAAAGTTTTTCGTAAGAAGCGTTGCAACGATCACAAAAATCACCAAAACAGGAATTACCGCATACCTTCGAAGGAAGAAATCGAAAGCCCAGCTCTGTTTAAAAGATTTTTCTGATGTTCTTTTTGCTGTAGAGCTATCTGTATTCATAAGTATTCCACCTTTTCTCTTATTCACCGCCGGTCGCCATCAGCAGAACATTTTCTTCTGTTGCATCCTGCCATGGAAGTTCTCCTGCGATTTTTCCTTCATGCATTACAACAATCCGGTCAGAACATCCCAGCACTTCTGGAAGTTCAGACGAAATCATAATCACTGCGGTCCCTGCATCAGCCAGTTCCCTGATGATGCGGTAGATTTCGATCTTTGTGCCGACATCTACACCCCTTGTTGGTTCATCCACGATCATGACATCTGCATTTACCAGGATCCACATAGCCAGCATTACCTTTTGTTGGTTTCCGCCGGATAGATCCGAGACTACCTGCCTCGTATTTGCCGCTTTCACCTGCAGCTTCTTCATCATCTCATTGATTGCTTTCTGCTCTTTCTTATTGCTGATGAATCCTGCTTTCGCATACCGCTTCAGTGTACTGATCGATATGTTGGTTTCGATCGGCAGCCGGAGAAACAGGCCGTCATATTTCCGATCTTCTGAGATATAAATGATTCCCTTTTCAATTGCCTCTCTGGGCTTTTTGATATTTATTTTTTCCCCTTTCAGGAAAATCTCTCCAGACTCCAGGCGGTCAATTGCCATAAGCGAACGACAGACTTCCGAGCGGCCGGATCCGACCAGACCGTACATTCCCATGATTTCACCAGGTTCTACCTGAAATGACACATCGGAAAATACACCTTTTTTCGTCAGTCCCTTCACCTCAAGCAGCGGCGCTGCTTTTTCTCTTTGCTCCCGCTTTGGATAGATATCTGCAATCGTTCTTCCGGTCATAAGACCAACCAGACCTCTTCTGTCGATATCCTTAATATTGACTGTATCAACATAGGTGCCGTCTTTTAAAACGGTGCATCTGTCACATAGTTCAAAGATTTCTTCCATTCTGTGGGAAATGTAGATAATACTGACACCCTGGGCCTGAAGTCTTCTGATCAATTTGAAAAGATGCTCCGTCTCCGTCATCGTCAGCACCGATGTCGGTTCATCCATGACCAATATTTCCGCATTCAGCGAAATTGCCTTTGCGATCTCAACAAATTGTTTTTTCGAGACCGGAAGTGTCCCGGTTTCCGCAAGCAGATCGACATCTGCCTGAACCGTGTCCAGCGCTTCCTTTGCTAATTCCAGCTGCTTCTTTTTATCAATCCACCCAAATTTATTCGGTATTCTGCCCATCAGGATATTGTCTGCAACAGTCATGGAATCGACCAGCGATTGTTCCTGATACACTACGCCAATCCTGTGTTCTGCCGCTTCAATCGGATTGGTAATATGAACTTCTTCTCCGAATACCGAAATGGTTCCGCTGGTCATAGTGTAAACGCCGCCCAACAGCTTCATCAGCGTCGACTTTCCGGCTCCATTTTCGCCCATCAGCGCATGAATCTCACCCGGAATCACCTGAAAGCTGACATTTGAGAGAGCCTGTACCCCGCCGAAGCTTTTACTGACGCCTTTCATTTCCAACGCCAATGTTTTTCCATCTCTATTCATGACGATCCTTTCACATTGCTGCTGTTTCCAGATGGTTTCAGATAATAGTCTGGCCTCCGGCAATCGTGATGTTGACGCCTGTAATATAAGAAGCATCATCTGATCCGAGATAAGCCAGCATCTGCGCGATCTCCTCCGGTGTTCCGAGACGCTTCTGCGGAATAGAGGCTGCACAGCTGTCGCGGAATTCATCCGGTGTCATGCCGTTCAATGGTCCTCTCTCATTAAATACATCCTGCAGCATCTCTGTATAAATCGATCCCGGACATATCGCTACGGTGTTAATATCGTACTCGGAAAGCTCCAGGGCCATGACCTGTGTCAGAAGATGCAGGGCCAGTTTGGCGGATCCGTATGCGGAATTTCCGTACTCGGCGTTCTTTGCCGCCTGAGAGGAAATAAAAAGGATCGTTCCATGAACTCCATTTTCCACCATATGCTTAGCCACTGCTTTTGCCATGAAGGTCGCGCCACGGAGGTTTGTCCCCACGATTCTGTCCCAGAGATCGACATCCATATCAATCAGAGTACTCGGGCGCCAGATTCCCGCGCAGTTTACAAGTACATCGATGTGACCGAACTCCTCTGTCGCCTGTGCAACAGCATTATTGATGCTGTCGATATCCAGCACATCAAGCGGAACAGGAAGTGCTTTTCTTCCGAGCGCACGAACCTTTTCAGCTACTTTTTCCAGCTTATCGGTTCTTCTTGCACAAAGGACGACATCTGCACCGCTTTTGGCATACTCGATTGCAGTTGCTGCCCCGATGCCCTGGCCTGCACCTGTGATCAGAGCGACTTTACCTGTTAGATTGTATTGATTGCTCATTTTTTCCTCCATCATTTCTGCTGTCTTCACAAATGTCCTTTGTCCGTTATCAGAAGCATTTCTTACCGAGTCCATATACCGACTTCCATCCCTCGGAAAGCGGCTCTTTCAGATAATCTGCCACTTCTTCATTGGAACGAAGTGTCATCTTTTCTGCTTCCGGAACAGTCCCCGGAGGATATGCCTCAAGGTACTCGTCGATCAGCATTACAAGGTATTTCATGATACCGAGCATCGGCCGTTTCAGCTTTTCGGGATCTGCCTTGGTCGGTGTACCGACGACGCCGCAAGGCGTTCCGAAGAGTTCGTGAACCGTATATCCCTCGCCGTCTTCCCAGCGGCTCGGACGTCTCCAGATGTCAATGCTGCCGTCAAAATGATAGGTCGGAAGAAGCGGAATTGCCTCCGCATCAACTGCATATTCCATCTTGACCATGTCCGGGAATCCCAGAAGGCCGATTCCTGTTTCGATCTCATCACCATGATTGAAAACCGTGTCAAATTCGCCGCCCCATTCTTTTACAGCGAACAATTCTCTTGTGCAGCGATGCCAGTCAACAATACGGTAAATGCCCGGAAGCTGATACTCTTTTGTAAACTTTGCAAGCGCCTCCTCGAGCTGAACAACCTGTCCGTGGTTGTTGATAAGAATCTGTTTGCGATAGCCATCGTTCCAAAGACCAAGCATGACATCTACGACCATATCAACCGCTGTCTCATCGTGAACAACGATCGTACCGGGCTGGCCAATTCCGTGAAGCGGATGGCATCCGTACAGAAGCGGCGGAAACGCCAGGTTAACCGGATAACCCTTCTTCTCGGTGTAGCGGCGAACGCCTTCTGCGATGTAGCAGACCATAAATGTATCCATACCGGAAGGATTATGCATTCCGTGATTTTCTGTGCAGCCCACCGGAATCAGAACAACATCGTTTTTCCGTCTGTTCTCGATCGCGTCATGTCTGGGTGTCGTCTGGATATATACGCCGGCCTTACCGAACTCAAGCTCACAGGGGTATCCGAAATCTTCCCGAAGCTGACGGTCAACTTCCTCCTTACTCATCTCAAATACTTCTTTTTTCAGTCTTCCAACCGGACTGTCCTCAAAGAAAATATTCGGGCTGGGTCCTGCGAAAAATTTTGAATGTGCCATCTCATTTCTCCTTTTCTTATCTGTATTACTGTTGTGTGATTATGCTGCGCAATCTCCGGTCAACCGGAGGAAAATGCGTGAATCCCGTATTAAATGTTGCAGCTTCCGCCTGTAAAATTGATCGTCTCGCCTGTGATATACGCACCCCGATCGCTCGAGAGGAAGTAGACCAGTTCGGCAACCTCTGACGGTTCGCCCATTCTGCCAAACGGGATTCCTTCCAGGCGTTTTGCTTCAAACTCTTCCTTCGTCATTCCATAGTTGACGCAATCCCGCGCAAGATATGCCTGAATCATCTCAGTATTAACCATGCCCGGCGCAACTGCCGTACAGGAGATACCATACTGGGCAAGATCAAGTGCCATGCACTGTGTCAGCATTGCAACGCCTGCTTTTGCGGAATCATATGCGACGCCGCCCGGCTCGCCGATCTTTCCGGCCTGTGAGGAAAACGAGACGATTTTTCCCTTTACGCCGTATTTGACCATGTTCCTTGCCGCTGCCTGTGAGAGGAAAAATAAGCCCTTCAGGCAAATATCAAAGGAAGTGTCCCAGTCTTTCTCTGTGTACTCAAGCATTGGCGTGTAAAGCGAGATTCCGGCACAGTTCACAAGCGCATATACCGCTCCGAGCTTCTCCTCGACTTCCGCCATAGCTTTCTCAATATTGGCCGTCTTTGAGATATCAACCGCCATCGGCAGTACAGTTCCTTCTCCGAGCGCATCAACTGTCTTCGCCGATTCGGCAAGAAGTGTCTCGTTGACATCCATCATTACGACATTCGCGCCGTTCTCTGCATATTTCTTCGCAACTGCAAATCCCATGCCTCTCGCTGCGCCTGTGACGATACAGGTTCTTCCACTAAATTCCATACGTTTCATGTCCTCCTTTTGGTTAATGAATTGTTTGATTGATGCCTGACATCTCTTTCGCTTTGTCACATTATTATCTGTTGTATTAATGTTTATTCATTCGAAAACGGATACAGGACGACCTCCAGGCCTTCGCCCTTTCTGAGTGCCTCCAGACCTTCGCCGAATTTTTCCATAGGAAGTCTATGTGTGATAAACTGCTGAAGCGGAAGCTTTCCGGCTTCCAGGAGACGTCCCACATCATAAAGCGCATATCCTCCGATATAACTTCCCAGTACTGAAAGACCCTTCATTGTGATGTCACATTGACGAATCACCTCTGTCTTTGATGAATTCAGCCCGAACAAGATGCACTGACCGCCCTTTCTGGCGCAGTCAACGGCATCAGGAGCGAGCACACCTACCGCATCAATTACGATATCTGCACCCAGACCGTTCGTGTATTCTTCCACTTTTTCCTTCAAAGATTCCTTCACCGGATTAATCACATGATCTACGCCGCTTTTTCGCGCGTATTCCGCCCGGAACTCTGAAACCTCACTGACCAGCACCTTGCCGGCGCCTGCCGCTCTTAAAACGACGGAAAACAGAAGGCCAATCGGACCGCCGCCCAGAATCAGGACACTGGATCCGGGGGTGATTTTCAGTTTCTTCACTGCACCCATCACCGTGTTGAGCGGCTCTGCAAAAACTGCATCATCAATCGGCACCTTATCGGAGATTTTGATCAGCTGCTGCTGCGGTGCTACAAAGTATTCCGCAAAGATACCGTCTATCATACTTCCCATCGACTGCATATTCCGGCAGAGGTTGGGGAGACCCATCTGGCACATCGGACAAACACCGCAGGTAAGATTGTTGTCAAGGATCACATGATCTCCCGGGTGAAGATCATGGACATTTTCTGCACACTCCACAACTTCTCCGACACACTCGTGGCCGAGGATAACGCCCTCTGTCGCCTCCATAGCGGGAGGTGTTGCCAGATAGTGGACATCCGAGCCGCAAATGCTCGCAGCTAATACCTTCACCTTCACATCCGTTGGATACTTGATTTTCGGAACCGGCCGCTCCAGAATTTCATATCTTCCAATTCCCGAAAAAACGATACTCTTCATTGTTTTCTCCATGAACTCTCCCTTATCCCTGAGGGTCAAACTTTTGTATTGTTTAATCTGCTGTTTCCAGGCTTTTTCTGAGGTTTTCCATAGAAGCAAGTGCGTTTTCCATGGTTGTAGGCCACAATTCATAACAGATCGTTCCGTCAAATCCTTTTTCGAGCAGCTTCTTCAGGAGGACTTCATAACATATTTCGCCTGTGCCCGGCTCTTGCCGGTCCGGTGCGTCAGCAACATGGACATAGCTCATGATATCCAGCGTGTCCGCAAGGTGGTTCAGAAGATTTCCCTGCATCATTGCCACATGATAGATGTCTGCCAGGAGCAGGATGTTCGGGGAATTGACTGCACGGATAATATCTGCCGTTGTTTCGGTATCTACCAGATACATTCCGCCGTCCGCCCCAAGATTGTTAAGCGGCTCGATAAACATCCGTATGTCGTTTTCTTCCAGAATCGGAGCCAGCAGTGTCAGCGTATGCGTCATATTGGCGATGTGCGCTGCGTCACTGTATTTGTCTCTGAAATCGGAGGATCCGGATTCCTCAAAGTGATTGGAGTGAATGATCAGCGAATCACAATCCAGGTATTTAGCCGTCTCAATAGACTGCTTAATCGAATCTATAAATTCCTGCGTGTGTTCACCGTCACAAAGCGAATAATCCTGATCTCCCTTGAATCCTGATATCGAAACCTCATACTTCTCACAGGTTTCTTTAATCTTCCCGACATCTTTATCCGCCCAGCTCCAGAACTCGATCGAATCATATCCTGCCTCTTTAATCAGGGGGATTCGGTCACAAAAATCCAGCTCCTCATATAACGGTTCAATGTTTACTGAAAACTTCACTGCTGCACCTCCTTAATGAAAAACTCGGTTTACCGTTTTCCTGGTTTTTTCATATCCCTCTCTCAGTGCTGCTGCCGGTTCTGCAAGATTGACCCAATCGCCAAACACCTCCAGGGATGCCATCTCCAAATATCCGATCTCCCGGAATTTCAGAAGCAGCTGCTCCAGAGGAATGATTCCGTCCCCGGGAAACAACCTGTGTTCTGCCGGCATCAGCCGGTCAATTGGAAGATTCATCGCGTCGTTGATGTGAAATACAAATATTTTCTCCGGCGGGATCTCATCCAGCACCGCCAGATCCTCAAACGACGCATTAATGAAGATATTGAACGCGTCCAGAGTGAGTCCGAGATTGTCCCGGTTCACCTCTCTTAAAATGTCCAATGTCTGACTGAGACTCCGCACGCACCAGTTCCTGTGCCCAATCGGTTCCAGCGCAATCCGCGCGCCATAGGGCTCAGCTATATCACATAGCTTTCTGAGTGCGGGCACAGAACTGTCAAATGCCCGATCCTCCGAAACAAACTGCATGTCTTCCCGCTCCGTTGACACAAGCACTATATTTTGACATTCGAGTTCCTGACACATTCTGCAGGCAAACAGAAAATCATCCATCATTTTGTACCACTCTTTGACGGTAACAAAATTGAAATCATTAACAGAATTAAATGCATACGGCTTCAGATGATGATTCCGGAAGAATTCCTTCAACTCGTTCAGCGCATGTGTTTTGAGATATTCCCGCAGAAACGGAATGCGCAGCTCGATCAGGTCATACCCGATCTCTTCACACAGGAGCAGATCTTCCTCAAGACCACGCGACGGAAACGTCTCATTGTAACTGATCTTCATATCTATCTCCTTATTACAGTCCCCTGTTTACAGGCAGTCGATTCCGAAATCCACGTATGGAGAAAAATCCTCTCCGATCAGCGGTTTTGCGTATTTCAGAAATGCTTCGTTGATTCCGTTGTGTGTTTCGTTAATCCACTCCAGCGGGAATTTTCTCTCAAAATTCGCAACTTTTTCCAACTCCACCGTTCCGTACTCTGCCTCATAGATATCCCTGCCTTTTCTAAGGATCGTCACCATATACCCGGATATTCCTTCCTGAAGAAGCTGTACGGCCCGCTTTCCTGCTTCTGCCGCTTCATCGCGATCCACGGGAGACTGCCATATTCCGGATGCTCTGCCGACCAGCCCCAGCTTTTCGTAGCGCGTCTGAATCCCCAGCTTCTCATGTACAATTTGTGCCAGCGCCTGAGCGGTTCCTCCCGGTACCGAATGTCCAAACCCATCTACAAATCCGGTGTCAGCAATCGGCTTCCCGTCCGCTCTGCTGAATCCTTCTGAAACAACGACCACCAGGACCGGACTGGTACGCAATGCATTGTCAATATCAGACAGGAACTTTTCCTCGTCATACGCATATTCCGGAAGGTAAATCAGATCCGCACACGGCCTGCCGCCAATCTGTGCCATAGAAGCCGCCGCAGTCAGCCACCCTGCATTTCTGCCCATCGTCTCTATAATCATCGGGTAGATTGGCAGTGCTCTCTCCTCACATCGAAGATCCCGGATATTTGCTGCCAGGAACCGAGCCGCGCTGCCATAGCCGGGACAATGATCCGTATAACCAAGGTCATTGTCGATCGTTTTCGGAATCCCGGCGACGACCAGATCATAGGATGTCTTCTTCGCAAGCTCTGCCATCTTATAACAGGTATCCATTGAATCGTTGCCGCCGTTATAGATAAAATATCCCACGTTATTGCGCTCCAGAATTTCCAGAAGCACAGGGTAATCTTCATCTGTCAGCTTTCTCCTGCAGGATCCGATAGCCGAAGAAGGCGTACGCAAAAGCAAGTTCAAAGTCCCGGAATCCAGATCCGTCAGATCAATAAAATGCTCGCTGAACACTCCGTTAATTCCATGTACTGCCCCGAGAATTTTGCCGAAGCATCCTGCCTTCTGTGCCTGCGATACCGCCCCGTACAGAGAGGCGTTTATTACTGCGGTCGGTCCGCCGCCATGTGCAATGACAAGATTTTTTTTTCTTTTCATGCCGCTCATCATTCAGCGCATCCTCCTTGACTGATCAGCTCCGCATACTCGGATCCACTCCCGGATCTTTGGAATAATCGCATCTTTTACCATTTCCATCAGATCGTTTACGTTATTACCCGTATAAGTCTTCAGGGCCTTCCGCAGCCTCTCAATATATGTGGCGTGAAGCAATGTTCCTACATTTACCTTTGCCATTCCGTTCCGGATACATTCCTGCACAACTTCATAGGGAACACCCGTTCCTCCGTGCAATACCAGCGGAATCGGAACTGATTCATTGACTTCCTTCAGGCGCTGAATGTTGATCTTTGGCTCTTCCTTGTAGAATCCATGTGCGGTTCCGATTCCGACTGCCATGGAATCGACGCCGGTCTGCTCCCAGAGTTTTACTGCATCTTCTACCTGAACCAGGAAATCATTCCCTTCGTAAGTTCCTTCAACACCGCGGCCGAGAATCTTTCCAATCTCCGCTTCCACGACAACACCTCTTTCGTGCGCGTATTCGACAACCTCTTTTGTCTTTCTGATGTTTTCTTCCAGCGAAAGCGCAGATCCGTCAAACATGACTGACTGATATCCTGCGTCCACAGCTGCCTTGCATAGTTCAACATCTCTGGAGTGATCCAGATGGTTGATTACATTTCCATCCGTGAGGATATAGGATGTTTTTCCCCAGGCACCTGTATAATCGACGCCCATCGACTCTGCCGTGCGCATATTGGATGCCGTATAAACAATTGCATTCTCCAGCTCCGCCGCCTCAAGAATGGCCTTATATTCCCAGATATCTGAATAATTAAAAGCCGGTACCGCAAATCCTTTCTTATCTGAAATCAGAAGCACATTATTTTCTGCTGTTTTCACGTTGGCTTTAACCTCCTCGTGTCTGTTTCTTATTTGCATGTCTGTGTTTTTCTATGGTCTAATGGTAGAACGGAACCCGTTATCAAGTCCGCATCGAGATGTAAAAGAGTTGTAAAATGATATTTATCTGTTTTCCGGCAATAAAAAAACGGCCAACCTTTTCGGTTGGCCGATACAGTTACGTTCAGTCTGCTTCAACATATGCTTTTGATTCTCTTGTATTTTCCAATTTCATTGAAAACGTACTGCCTTTACCCGGCTCGCTTTGAATATCAATCTCTGAATGATGAATCTGGGCAATACGCTGACAAAACGTCAGACCAAGCCCGAATCCCTCATGATTTCTGGAATCATCCACCTGGTAGAATGGCTGGGTAAGCTTATCGATTTTATCCGGCTCAATGCCGCATCCATTGTCCTGGACAGAAATACGCTGCCGATTGATATGAACTTCTATTTTAGTGGCATTCGCCTTGTACGCATTGTTAAATAGATTCGTCACCAGCATCACCAGCAGATCCTTATCTCCGTAAATCTCAAAATCCGGCTCTGTCTGCAGGGTAAAATCAAGCTTGTATTCCTCCGCTTCCGGTGTCAGCAGCGCATCCAACGTCTGATGCAGTTTCTCAGCCGGAACATATACGCACTCAATCTTACCTTCCTCAATCCGCATCAATTTCGAGAGTCGCTCAACAATACTCTGAAGGCGGAAACTCTCGCTGTATACAAACCCCAGTGCTTCATCTCGTTGCTCAGAAGAAAGCTTTGCGCTCTGCAATGCATAGGCGTATCCCGTAATAGCCGTAACCGGCGTGCGCAGCTCATGCGTGATAGAGTGCAGAAACATATTCTGCTCGTCCGCTGCATTTTGCATCTCTTTCACATAATAAGACAGGGCCTCTGACATTCTGTTGAAGCTTATTGCCAGCTCACCCACCTCATCACTCGTAATTACCTCAATCCGTTCTCCAAAATTCCCCTTGGAAATACGATCCGTCGCTGTTTTCAAACTATTGAGCGGACGCAGCTGTCTCCTGATTACAAAAAAGATAATCAACAGCAAAACAAGAGAGATAATTCCTGAAATCAGAACAAATGCAATTTTCATTGTTCTCAGGGAAGCCATCTGGCCCGTAATATCTTTGACAACCGCAACTGTGTACATATGATCCACAAGCGTTATTGTACTCCCGATAATACAGTATACATTTTGTTCGTTACCCTCATTCCGATAGTAAAAGCTGTTCCTCTTGTCTAAGACATTTTTGTTCACGATCTCCCTGATCACATCATCCGAAATAGTTGTTCCGTTGTAAGATCCGTCAACTCCGTCAAGCAAAACGTAGTCGCATCCTCTGCTGGCGTGTTCTCTCTGTGAAGTAAAGCAATAGAGAATCACAGCCTGCTGAACTGTTTGTTTTGAACGTCTGTCTATAAACCCGGCATTCTTCTGTAGTTCTGTGATCAGCGTTTTTGCCTCATATTCTGTATAATTGATCACATCGTCCAGAATAATATTATTTGTGATTGTATTGATAAAAAAGAATTCCAACACAAGTGCCGCACAAAGCGGCACAACCACAGCCAGAAGAATTTTCGTGGTCAGCTTCATGGCGTTACCTCTAGACGATATCCGTATTTGGGAACATTAACAATTGTAAGTCCCGTCTTTTTGCGAAGCTGTGCAACATGAACATCGACCGTGCGGGTCTCACCGATATAATCGATCCCCCAGACATCTGCCAACAGCTTGTTTCTGTCCATTGCGATGTTCTTGTTTTTTGCCAGAATGCTCAAAAGTTTAAACTCCATCGGTGTAATCGAAACCGGCTTCCCGTCCACTATTACCGTTTTGGCCGCAAGATTAATGTCGACATTCCCGAGATTAATCACCGTCTCCACTGATCCATAACGCTGCAGAATCTTATCAATCCGCACAAGAAGTTCCACCATTTCAAAGGGTTTCACCATGTAGTCTTCAGCGCCATCTACCAGTCCCTTCACTTTAGAGTCAATGTCAGTACGCGCGGTCAATATAATAACCGGAATATTCTTTTCCTTTAATGGTGCCAGCAGTTCAAATCCGTTTACATGCGGCATCATAATATCAACCAGTGCGATATCAGCAGTATTACCTGCTCCAAGCCAATCCAGCACTTCCGAGCCGTCAAAAAGTGGTACCGTCTCATATCCTGTCAAGCCCAGGTTCAGACACAACATCTTACTGATGGCAAGTTCGTCCTCTACTATTAAAACCCTGCTCATGTTATTCCTCCAAAACGCAGCAACAGATATTGGTTCAACCAATATTACAATATACAATATATTTTTTTTAAGAACAATCCAGAAAACATTTTTATTCAGCTATGTTTATATCTTCTCCAAATCATATTTGCACGCATTTTGAAAAATTGGTCCTTCTTCTATAATGCTGACTTCATCATAGAGTGTTGTCTGTAATAATGTCCGCAGAAAAATGTAAAAAAAAGGTAAATGATGTTGCTTGCTCGGTTACATAATTATATATTCTTTTTAAAATTAATCTTGTGACAGAAAAATCGGGATGAAACTGCTTAGATTTCGTTTATTCTAGTTTTATAACCACATGAATGTCAGGATCTACCAACTTTTTGAAAACATCCGCATCTCCCGGCTTTCCTACGATACTTCCGTAATGGATCGGTATTACTGCTGACGGTTTCATCTTGTTAATCAATCCGGCAGCCTCTTTTGCGTTCATTGTGTATGTCCCGCCAACCGGTACAAGAGCGACATCACATTGAATACCCTGCAGTTCCTTTACCGCATCGGTATCACCGGCAATATAATAACTGATACCATCCATCTCCAACAGATAACCGAGCCAGCCGTTCCGTTTGGGATGAAATGGTTTCAGTTTATTGTATGCCGGCTGTGCCGTGACTGCAAGATCCCCGATCCGAATATACTCTCCCGGAGATACCAGGTGCAGATTCTCTCCTCCTGTCAGCTTCTGAAGTTCTTTCTCCATGCTGACCGGTGCGACATAAATCGTATC
>JAFUCM010000105.1 GCA_017459675.1 Eubacterium sp. | reverse complement strand
GAAGTATGTACCCGTTTTCCGCCGGAACCGAACGGTTATCTGCACATCGGCCATGCAAAATCAATTCTGCTGAATTACGGCCTGGCAAAGGAGTACGGCGGACAGTTCAATCTGCGTTTTGATGATACCAATCCGGCGAAGGAAGAGTCGGAGTTTGTGGAGTCGATCCAGAAGGACATCGAGTGGCTCGGTGTGGACTGGAAAGATCACCTGTATTTTGCGTCTGATTATTTTGAGCAGATGTATCAGGCTGCAGAGGTGCTGATCAAGAAGGGCAAGGCCTATGTCTGTGATCTCTCCGCAGAAGAGATCCGTGAATACCGCGGCACGCTGAAAGAACCCGGAAAGGAAAGCCCGTACAGAAACCGGAGTGTGGAGGAGAATCTGGACCTGTTCCGCCGCATGCGTGCAGGTGAGTTTGAAGACGGCAGCCATGTGCTGCGTGCGAAGATTGATATGGCTTCTCCGAACATCAATATGCGGGACCCGGTTATTTACAGGATTGCGCATTTGTCCCATCAGCGTCAGGGTGACGCATGGTGCATCTATCCGATGTACGATTTTGCACACCCGATTGAGGATGCGATTGAGGGAATTACACATTCCATCTGTACGCTGGAGTTTGAGGACCACAGACCGCTGTATGACTGGTCAATCCGCGAGACAGCCGATGAGATGCATTATCCGTCAACCCCGCGTCAGATTGAATTTGCAAAACTGTATCTGACCAATGTTGTGACCGGCAAGCGCTACATCAAGAAGCTGGTCGCAGACGGTGTTGTAGACGGCTGGGATGATCCGCGGCTTGTAACAATTGCAGCGCTGAAGCGCCGCGGCTATACACCGGAATCCATTCAGCGGTTCGTTGAACTCTGCGGTGTGGCGAAAGCCAACAGCTCCGTTGATTATGCACAGCTGGAGTTCTGCATCCGCGACGATCTGAAGCTGAAGGCACCGCGCATGATGGCGGTTCTGGATCCGGTGAAACTGGTGATTGACAACTATCCGGAAGGACAGATTGAATACCTGGACGCGCCGAACAATAAGGATAACGAAGCGCTCGGTACCCGGAAAATCCCGTTTGCGAAGGAGCTCTATATTGAGCGGGAGGATTTCATGGAGAATCCGCCGCGCAAGTATTTCCGCATGTTCCCGGGCAATGAAGTCCGTCTGATGTATGCATATTTCGTAAAATGTACGGATATCGAAAAAGATGCGGACGGCAATGTGACAGTGATTCACTGCACCTATGATCCGGAGAGCCGCGGCGGTGAGAGTCCGGACGGCCGCAAGGTGAAGGGAACCATTCACTGGGTGGCTGCGCCGACAGCATTTGAGGCTGAGTGCCGTCTGTATGAGAATCTGATTGATGAGGAGAAGGGTGTCTACAACGAGGACGGCTCCATGAACCTCAATCCGGATTCTCTGAAGATTATGGAGCACTGCTATCTGGAGCCGGCGCTCGCAGAGGCAAAGGCATATGATACCTTCCAGTTTGTGCGGAACGGATTTTTCAATGCGGACGCAAAGCTTTCCGCACCGGGCAAACCGGTATTCGGCAGAGTTGTGTCGCTGAAGAGCTCCTTTAAACTGCCGAAGGGGAACTGATCCTGTTTAAACAGAAGACAGAAGTCCGCATTGGATGAATACCTGAACCGGGATTGCATCATGCGAACACAGCAAAGGGGAGGAACCGTATTATATGGAAAACAGAATGAGCAGATATCTGAAATCTGCAGTGACACTGGGAATGGCATTGCTGCTGCTTGTCGTGACGGTGATGAGCGCAGCGGTGAGCGTTCGGGCAGATGTCGTCACGGACGGCTGGGACAGTGCACACACAAAGTACTATATTGCCGGCAAAATGGTGACCGGCGCGAAGAAGATTGAGGGGTTCTGGTACTACTTTGACAAGGAGACCGGCGAAGCGGTCAAAAATGATTTTCAGGAGATTAAGAAAAAGAAGAAAACCAAGATCTGCTATTACGACGCCGAGGGACATGCCGTTTCCGGCGAGGTAAAGATCGGCAAATACTGGTACTATTTCCAGCCGAAGACCTTCGCGATGACGGTGAAGGAATTCGTGGAGATGGAGGATGGCAGAACCTGCTATTTCAACAAGAAGGGACGCCGCGTCAAAGGCGAGAAAAAGATCGGCAAGTACTGGTACTACTTTGACAGAACGACAGGGGCGATGGCGGTCAAAACAACCGTGGAGATCCCCGGAAAAGACAAGACCTGTTATTACGATAAGAACGGCAGACGCCGCGAGAATTATAAGACAGACGGCAAGTGGTACACGTTCAACGATGAGACCGGCAAACTGAAGCAGACAGTCATTACGATTGATGCAGGCCATCAGCGCAACGCAAATACAAGTCATGAGCCGATTGGTCCGGGCGCTTCCGCGACAAAAGCGAAGGTGACCGGCGGTGCGCAGGGGGTTGCGACCGGCAAGGATGAGTATGTGCTGACACTGGAAATCGCAAAGCTGCTGCAGAAGGAACTGAAGGCCCGCGGGTTTAAGGTGAAACTGACACGCACGTCTCATGATGTGAATATCAGCAACAGCCAGCGCGCGAAAAAGGCCAACAAAGCCAATTCTTCGGCCTATGTGATTCTGCACGCGGACTCCGACGGCGCCTCATCAAACGGTGCGCATACCATCTGCAATTCGTCATCCAACCGTTTTTGCGGGAGCAGATATACCGTAAATAAACAGCTGGCAACCAAAGTGATCAATGCCTATGTAAAGGCAACCGGCATGCGGAAGATCGGCGTAATTGAGCGCGATGATCTGAGCGGACTGAACTGGAGCAAGGTGCCGACCTGCTTCATTGAGATGGGATTCCTGTCCAATCCGTCCGAGGACAGATTCATGTCGAACAAAGCCAATCAGAAAAAGATGGCGGAAGGCATTGCCAACGGAATTGAATCATTTGTGAAAGCACAGAAGTATCAGAAGTGATGTATCACGAAAGGGGAATTGTTGTGAAGAAATCAAAGATGCATATTGCAAAAAGAATCGGAATGATCCTGTTGTGCATGATGCTGGGACTGGGAATCGCAGGCGGAGATCTTGCGCTATCAGCTGTCAGCGTTTCCGCTGCAGAGGAAGTGGTCAACGGCTGGGATGATTCACATACACATTACTATCAGAACGGAAAGATGGTAACGGGCAAAAAGAAAATCGGAAATTACTGGTACTATTTCAATAAGAAGACCGGAAAAATCACGAAGAACAAACTGGTCCGGATCAGCAAGAAGAATAATAAATACTGCTACTATGACAAAGACGGCCATGCCATCACTGGTGAAAAGAAGATCGGCAAGTACTGGTATTATTTCAAAAGTAATTATGCGATGACCATCAAGGGCTTCGTGTCGATCAAACTCAGCGACAACGTCTATAAGATGTGCTATTACAACAAGAAGGGGCATCGTGTCAAAGGACTGAAGAAGATCAACGGCAGTTATTATCTGTTTGATAAGAAGACCGGCGCCGCAAAGGTCGGCTTCCAGAAGGTGACCCGCCTCGGCAAAACCTATACCTGTTACTTTGATACAGACGGAAAGATGGTGCTCGGCGACAAGACGATTGACGGCGTGACCTATTCATTCAACAAATCCACAGGTGATTTTGTGGATCTGATGATTGCACATGCGTCCGGAAATGAGTGGGGCGGCGGCTATCACGGCAAGGCCGGCGACCAGACCGGCACAGAGGTCTGCATCAGAAGCTGGTACAACCGTCCGTGGAATGTTGTACTTCGCCCGAAGAGCTCTGTTATGGCAGACAAGATTGCCTATGCGATGGAACGCGCGGCGAAGAATGACAACATCGGTTATGACATGGGCGACCGCAACACCCTGCTTTATTACGCGAAGAAGGTCGGCTATGACCCGGGACTCGTCTCTACACCGTGTGAGACGGACTGCAGCGCGCTTGTTTCACTGGCCTGCATGTATGCAGGAATTCCGCAATCTGTTGTCATGTATGACAGCACCAACAGTGCCACAACAGGCGTTCTGAAGAGCAAACTGCTCGGCACCGGCAAATTCAGAGCATATACATCCAATTCCTATATCAAAAAGACCGGCAAGCTGAAACGCGGCGATATTCTGCTTCTGGAGTATGGTCACACAGCTGTTGTCACAGGCAAGCATAACATTGGCTGACAGAGTATAAATTTATGAAGAAACCTGCTGTAAAAAGAATAACAGGAATCATCCTGCGCATCGTGATCTTCGGTGCAATCTTCGCATATGGCCTGCTGCACCTTTCGTATCTGGTGAAGCCTGAGCTTTCCCACACGCGGAACAACATCAGCGGCTATTATGCGGAGCCGGCGGACTCGCTGGATGTCGTATTTATCGGCACCAGCGGGACGATGTCCGCCTATGTGCCGATGCAGGCATATGAGGACTACGGCTACACGTCGTATAACTTCTGCACGAACGAGCGCACGGTGGAATCCATAACCTATTCGATCAAAGAAGCGCTGAAGACCCAGTCTCCGGAGCTTCTTGTTATTGATGTGCGTCCGCTGATCCGCAAGGTAACGCTGAAGCAGCTCTGGGAAGACGGCGACACGGCTTCTGTCCGCTACAACACGGACGGGTACCGTTATTCGCTTGACCGCGTGAAATTCCTCTGGGAGAATCTGCCGCACAATACCGGCAGTCTGCCATATTATCTGGATATTATTCTGTATCACAATCAGCCGCTGAACTGGAAAAACTGGAACGGCGCTTATAAATTCATCAACCGCGGCTACAATTTCATGGGCTGGGAGGGAGACATCCCGGTGCCGGAAATCAACGATGAGATTGTGCCGCTCGATGAAAATCTGGATGCTTATCTGGATGAGATTCTCGCGGCCTGCAGGCAGATTGACGGGAAAACGAAAGTACTGTTTCTGTACTATCCGTACCGCATTGCCATGTACAATGATTACATGTGCGAAAATGTCAACTATGTCCAGCAGAAGGTGCAGGATGCAGGATTCCCGTTTATTGACGGCGAGGAATACTACGAAGAGATCGGCCTCGATGCATCCAGAGATTTTCAGAATGGCGGACACTGGAACATTTTCGGTGCAGAGAAGATCACCACCTGGCTCTCGGCGCGGCTGGTAAATGATTATGACCTGCCGGATCACCGCGGAACTGCGGAATATGCCGCGTGGGATCAGGACCGGACCGAGTGGGACCAGATGGTCGCTGACGAGAAGAAACGGATCGAGAAGATCATTAAGAAAGCAGCGAAGAAGAAAGCAAAGGCAGAAGCGGCTGCGGAAGCCGGCGGTGACACAGCAGAGGCAGACACAGCGGCAGATGCCGGTACAGATACGATTACTGAGGGAGCAGAGGATTAAACTATGTCGATCCTGTCACTTCCCTTCCTGGGATTTTTAGCAATATTATTTATCATATATTACGCGATTCCGAAGCGGTTTCAGTGGATTGTGCTGCTCGCGGGCAGCATTCTGTTCTATATTTCCTGCGGTGACTGGAAGGCGTGCGTTTTCATTCTTGTGACAATTGTCACGACGTTTTTCGGCGCGCGCCGTATGGATCAGCTGAATGCAGAACAGAAACAGGTGGTTCTGGATGCGAAAAACGCCGGAACCCCGATGTCCAGAGAACAGAAGAAGGAAGTCAAAGCGGTTTATCAGAAACGCACGAAGCGGATTCTCGTGCTGACCCTGCTGCTGAACTTCGGCATTCTGGCGGTCCTGAAATACGGCAATTTCGTCATGGAAAATGTGCGGGCTCTGTTTCCGGGTGCAATGCAGCAGGATACAGGACTGCATCTGCTGCTGCCGCTCGGCATTTCCTTCTATACGTTCCAGACGATGGGCTATCTGATTGATGTCTACCGCGGAAAATATGCGGCGGAGCAGAACCTTCTGCATTTCGGACTGTTCGCATCATTTTTCCCGCAGATGATCCAGGGGCCGATCGGCCGCTACGATCTGCTGGCAGACCAGCTCAAGGGGGAGCATTCCTTTGATGCGCTCCGGTTCCGGCAGGGAATCATGCGCATGCTCTGGGGCTATTTTAAGAAAATGGTCATCGCCGACCGCATGGCAATCATGGTTAATTCCATTACCGGCGGCTTTGCAGAGAACGGCTATACCGGCATCACCATTTTCGTCGGTGTGCTCCTGTACGGCGTGCAGATGTACGCGGATTTCTCCGGCGGCATGGACATTGTATTCGGCGCGTCGGATCTGTTCGGCATTTCCCTGTCTGAGAACTTCCGGCAGCCGTATATGTCAAGGACTGTATCGGAATTCTGGCAGCGCTGGCATATTTCGCTGGGACACTGGATGCGCGACTATGTATTCTATCCGATTGCACTGTCCAAGACCTTTGCGAAAATGCAGAAGAATATGAAAAAGAAGATCGGCAATTACTACGGGAAAGTAATTCCGTCCATGTTTGCTTCTTTCATCGTCTTCCTGCTGGTCGGTATCTGGCACGGGGCGGCCTGGCGCTATGTGATCTACGGAACCTATCACGCGATTCTGACATCAGCCGACACCTTCTTTGAGAAATTCGGCAATGACAGCCGGCGTGTGCTGCATATCGACGGCGAATCTGTCAGCTGGAAGCTGTTTCAGATGGCCCGGACACTTGTGCTGGTCACCTTCGGTCGGTATTTCGACTGTACGCAGGCGGCGCATATCAGTCTGCAGATGCTGAAAGCAACCTTCGTCAGCTTCAATCCGTGGGTATTTACAGACGGAACCTTCCTGAATCTCGGACTGGCGGAGTGGGAGATCTTTTTCCTGATCCTGATGATTGTTCTGCTTGGTATCGTTGACGTGGTTAATGAGCGGGGAATGAAGCTGCGCGTTGTCTTTGCTGAGCAGGGAATCGTGTTCCGGTGGATCATTTACTTCCTTGCGATCTTTCTGATTATCCGGCTTGGAATCTACGGGCCGGGGTACAATGCGTCGGATTTTATTTATCAGGGATTTTAACATAGGGAAAGAAGATAGAAAACATGATTAAAACAGTATTGGACTTATTGTGGAAGCAGGAGCGGGAGCGGCCAGAGCAGACGGCACTTGCGGATGAGAACGGGTCGGTGACGTACCGGGAATATGCCGCGGATGTGCGTACAATCGGAACATTTCTGCTGGAGCAGGTGACGCACGGCGTGATCCGGAAGCCGGTGGCGGTCTTAATTGACCGCAATCTGCGCTCGATCGAGACGTTTCTCGGGATTGCATGCAGCGGCAATTTCTATGTGCCGGTAGATCCTGCGCTTCCGGAGATGCGCGTGCAGACCATCCTGAATGAACTGCAGCCGCTGGCTGTTCTGGATGCGACGGACGGCGGACATAAGTGTAAGGTTCCGGCGATTCCGGTGAAGGAGATTCTGGAGGGAACGGCTGCGGAATCAGAGCAGACGCAGGCGGCAGCCGGACAGAAGCAGACAGCAGCTGCCGGAAGGGAGCTGACTGTCGACAGTATCCTGGAAAACATGATCGACACGGATCCGCTTTACGCAATCTTTACATCCGGTTCGACCGGTATCCCGAAGGGGGTTCTGATCGCTCACAGGTCGGTGCTGGATCTGGTGCATTCATTTGAGGATGCCTTTGCTTTTCCGGCGGGAAATGTGTTCGGCAACCAGGCGCCGTTTGACTTTGATGTCTCGGTAAAGGATATTTATAATGCACTTTACTGCGGCGGAACGGTGCAGGTGATTCCGAAGCGGATGTTTGTCATGCCGAAGACACTGATCCCCTATCTGGCAGAGCGCAAAGTCAATACGATTATCTGGGCGGTGTCAGCTGTCCGTATTGTGGCAGACTTCAAGGTGCTTACCGATGTGGAATTGGAGACACCGCTGCAGCTTAGAGATGTTATGTTTTCCGGCGAGGTCATGCCGGTTAAGGCGCTGAATTACTGGATGGATAATCTGCCGGATGTCCGGTACGTCAATCTGTACGGACCGACAGAGATTACCTGCAACTGCACATACTATGTCGTTGACCGGCGGTTTGAGGCAGGAAGTGCGCTGCCGATCGGAAAGGTACTTCCCAATATGCGGATCTGCCTGATGGATGAGCAGCTGCACCGCATCCGGGAAACCGGCAAGATCGGTGAGATCTGTGTTGAGGGAACCGGCCTCGCGCTCGGCTATTATAACAATCCGGAAAAGACCGCCGAGAGCTTTGTGTGGGATCCGGAAACGACCGGATATCAAAATCTTGTTTACAGGACGGGCGATCTCGGGTACTATGATGAGACAGGTGCGCTGATGTTTGCAAACCGGAGCGATTCTCAGATCAAGCACATGGGACACCGGATTGAGCTCGGCGAAGTAGAGGCGGCACTGAACGCAATTGACTTTATCACGATTGCCTGCTGCATCTATGACACGGAGCGGGAGAAAATCGTCTGTGTCTACCAGTCTGAAACAGGAGACAAGAAGCAGATCGTCGCTGAACTCGGAAAGTGGCTGCCCAAGTATATGTGGCCGAACAAGTATCTGAAGTATGAACAGATTCCGATGAACGCACACGGTAAGATTGACCGCGCACTGCTGAAGCAGGAAATCCTGCAGAAAAAGTAATGAAGGGAGAGAAACACATGGATGAAGTAATGGAAATCCTCGAAGAGGCACGCCCGGACGTGGACTTTACAAAAGAGACAAGACTGATTGACGATGAGATCCTTGATTCCTTTGATATTATCTCAATTGTCGGAGAACTGAACGACGCATTTGATATCGAGATCAATGTCAACGATCTGCTGCCGGAGAATTTCAACTCCGCAGAGGCGATTTTCGAGCTGGTCGAGAAACTCAGACAGGAAGCGTAAACAAATAGATCATTATCATAAACTGCCGCTTACCGGATGCTGCTGCGAACAGGATCCCGTGAGCGGCATCCTTTTTTATTGTGTCCGCAAATATGCAGGAAATCCGCTTGCATTCCATTCACTCCTATAATATAATTGGACACGCAGAAAAAAGTGCAGTAATTTAGTAGACTTTTTTGGAGGAAATCATGTCAGATACATTATTAAGCGTCAAAGACCTGCATGTCAGGGTAGAAGATAAAGAGATCCTGAAGGGATTCAATCTGGAAGTGAAGAAGGGTGAGACCCACGTGATCATGGGACCGAACGGTGCGGGCAAGTCTACCTTCGGCAATGCGCTGATGGGCAATCCGGCCTACGAGGTTACTTCCGGAGAGATGATGTTCAACGGGAAAAATGTTCTGGATCTGGCCGTCAATGAGCGCGCGTCAGAGGGACTCTTCATGTCGTTCCAGAATCCACTCGAGGTTCCGGGCATCTCGCTTTCCAACTTCATCCGTACCGCGCTGGAACAGCGCACCGGCAAGCGGATCCGCCTGTGGGATTTCCGCAAGGAAATGAAGAAAGCACTGGCAGTTCTGCAGATGGATCAGTCCTACGCGGACCGCGATCTGAATGTCGGCTTTTCCGGCGGTGAGAAGAAGAAGGCGGAGATTCTGCAGCTGCTGATGCTGAAGCCGACGCTGGCAATTCTTGATGAGACGGATTCCGGCCTCGACGTTGACGCTGTACGGACAGTATCTGCGGGTATCGAGCATTTCCAGAAGGACAAGGATTCCGCACTGATCATCATCACCCACAGCACCGGCATTCTGTCTTCGCTGCATGTTGATCATACACACATCCTCGTTGACGGGCAGATCGTGGCAAACGGTGACGCGTCTCTGGTTGATGAGATCAACCAGAACGGTTTTGCGGCATATGACAAGGGAGAAGCAGAGGCGGAATAAAAATGAGTGAGATCAAGAAAGATAAAACATTTGTCGATGATATCGACCGCGAGATGTATGACTTTCGCTTTGAGGAGAAAGATGTCTATCGCGTGGATGAGGGTCTGACCCCGGATATCGTCAACAAGATTTCAGAAGAGAAAAATGATCCGGAGTGGATGCACCAGTTTCGTCTGAAATCACTGGAAATCTATAATAAAAAGGAAATCCCGAACTGGGGACCGGCGATCGATGGCCTGAACATGGACAATATCGTTACTTATGTCCGTCCGAATACCAAGATGCATGCGGAGTGGGATGAGGTACCGGATGACATCAAAGAGACCTTTGAGCGTCTGGGCATTCCGAAGGCCGAGCGGGAATCGCTCGCAGGCGTCGGTGCGCAGTATGACTCCGAACTGGTTTATCATAACGTCAAGGAAGAAGTCGCCGCACAGGGTGTTATTTATACCGATCTGGAGAGTGCGATGCACGGCGAATATGCCGAGATGATTCAGAAGCATTTCATGAAGCTGGTGCCGCCGACAGATCATAAGTTTGCGGCGCTGCATGGTGCCGTCTGGTCCGGCGGATCGTTCGTATATGTGCCGCCGGGCGTCTCAGTGGAAATTCCGCTGCAGTCCTATTTCCGGCTGAATGCGCCGGGCGCAGGACAGTTTGAGCACACACTGATCATTGTTGATGAGGGTGCATACCTGCATTTCATTGAGGGATGTTCCGCACCGAAATACAATATCGCAAACCTGCATGCCGGCTGTGTCGAACTGTTTGTCGGCAAGAATGCGACGCTGCGGTATTCGACCATTGAGAACTGGTCCAAGAACATGTACAACCTCAACACGAAGCGCGCGATCTGTGAAGAGGGCGGCAAGGTCGAGTGGGTCTCCGGATCTTTCGGTTCACACGTCTCTTACCTCTATCCGATGAGTGTGCTGAACGGAAAGGGCGCCCGCGCTGAATTTACAGGCGTCACGTTCGCCGGCAAAGGACAGAACCTGGATACCGGCTGCAAAGTGGTCCACAATGCGCCGGATACCTCTTCGGTTGTGAATACACGCTCGATCTCCAAGAGCGGCGGGATCAGCACGTTCAGAAGTTCTGTTGTCGTGAATCCGCAGGCGGAGAATACAAAATCCTCTGTTTCCTGTCAGTCACTGATGATCGACTCCGAGTCCCGCTCCGATACGGTTCCGGCAATGGATATCCGTACGGACAAATGCGATATCGGTCACGAGGCAAAGATCGGAAGAATTTCAGATGATGCAGTATTCTACCTGATGAGCCGCGGTATTTCCGAAGAGGAGGCACGCGCGCTGATCGTCAGTGGATTTGCTGAGAATGTATCGAAGGAACTGCCGCTGGAGTATGCCGTTGAGATGAATAATCTGATCCGGCTGGAGATGCGGGGAACCATCGGGTGATACCAGGGTTTCCGGCACTGCAGCCGAAAGAAAGAATTTGTTTCTGGCGCAGTGTTTGAAACCCGCTCAAACCTGAGGATGAAGCGGGGGAGGGGCCCTGCGGAATCCGAAGGGGTGGAGGATTGTGAGAGCACGAAGTGCGGAACAATCCGTATGGTATCATCCGTTTAGAAAGACAAAGAAAGAGGATGTTGAGTATGTCCAGAAATATGATTATCAATAAGCTGCCGGCATATACGTATAACTGGCTGCATATGAATGAGGCGCAGCTGCCGGGGGTTTCCGTGGTGGAGGAAGCGCCTGTTGCAGCAGAGGTTCCGGCAGAGATCCGGCAGGATATGACAAAGGCTGAGGCTGCCGCAGATGCGGCAAAGATTCTGACCGGCGCGGGTGAGGATATGGATGCGCTGCTCGCGGATGCAGGTGTCTGTGTGCAGACTTATACGGTGCCGGCAGGTGTCCGGGTGACGGATGATGCCGTGCGGCTGAAACTCTCTTATGCAGATCAGGGATTTGTGTATGAGGCAAAGAAAACAGGCGGCGAGGATCGTGCAGATGCAGCCGGTACAGGCAGAATCAATGCCTTCCGCTATGTGCTGGAACCGGATTCCGAGATGACGGTTGTGATGGATTACACGGCGGATCAGGATGCATCGGGTCTCGCAGCTGTACAGACAAAGATTTTTGCAGGAAAGAATTCGGTGCTGCATCTGGTGCAGATCCAGCAGCTTGGCGAGGATTTCACACTGCTTAACGATATCGGCGGATTCTGTGAAGAGGGCGCCAGAGTAGAACTCATCCGGCTGATTCTGAACGGAAAGAATACGTTTGACGGATGCCGTGTGGAACTTGCAGGAGAGAAGAGCAGCCTCGGTGTTGATATCGGTTATCTCTGCAAGGATGATGATCATCTTGATATGAACTATGATGCATATCATACCGGAAAGCGTACGACCTCGGAGATGAATATTTCCGGCGTTCTGCGTGACCGTGCATTTAAGCTGTTCCGCGGAACCATTGATTTCCAGAACGGCTGCTCCGGAGCAGTCGGTGATGAGCTGGAAGATGTGATGCTGATGGACAGCACGGTTGTCAACCAGACCATTCCGCTGATTCTCTGTGCGGAGGAAGACGTCGTCGGTAATCACGGCGCGACCATCGGACGTCTGGATGACCAGCTGCTGTTCTACATGGAGTCCCGCGGAATGAACCGGGAGGACATCTATGAGATGATGGCGAAAGCAAGAATTGATGCCGTGATCCGTAAGATTCCGGATGAGAAGACACGGCTTCGTATGATGCCGGAAGCAGAGGAAGAAGCATAAGCCGGCATGACGGTGCAGAATTGCGAAAGTGGTTCGTCTTTGCCAGTCGGTTATCGCTGTTTCGGCGAAACAACAGGAGAAGTATAAACATGACAGATCGAAAAACCATGGATGAACAGATCCGCAGAGATTTTCCGCTGATTTATAATCATCCGGAAATTGCTTATCTGGACAATGCGGCAACGACGCAGAAGCCGCAGATGGTTCTGGATGCGGTGCGCGCATACTATGAGGAGTCCAATGCGAATCCGCTGCGCGGCCTGTATGATCTTTCCGTCCGTGCAACAGAAGTGTATGAAGATGCGCGGGAACTTACACGCGCGTTTATCAACGCAGCATCGACAGAGGAAATTGTATTTACCAGAAATGCTTCTGAAAGTCTGAACCTCGTCGCATACAGCTGGGCGCGCACCTTCCTGAAGGAAGGGGATGATGTCCTGATCACAATCATGGAGCATCACAGCAACCTGCTCCCATGGATGCAGGCGGCAAAGGCTGTCCGCGCTGAGCTGCATTATCTGGAAGTTGACGCATCGGGACTGATCACGGAGGAAATGTTCCGCGCGGCACTGACAGAGAATACAAAGCTGGTGGCCATGACACAGATTTCCAACGTCATGGGCGTGCAGAATGACGTGAAGACATTTGCGCGGATCGCCCATGAAAATGGTGCCGTATTTGTCTGCGACGGTGCGCAGAGTGTTCCGCACATCCCGGTGGATGTACAGGATCTGGATGTGGATTTTCTTGCATTTTCCGGTCACAAGATGACAGCACCTATGGGAATCGGCGTCCTTTACGGAAAAAGAGATCTGCTCGATCAGATGCCGCCCTTCCTGTATGGCGGTGAGATGATAGAATATGTGCGTCGTGACAGCGCGACCTATGCAGAACTGCCGCACAAGTTCGAGGCAGGCACGGTCAATGCCGGCGGCGCGGCAGGTCTGGCGGCGGCGATTCAGTACTATCAGAAGATCGGTTTTGATGTCATCTGCGAGCGCGAAGAACATCTCAGCCGGTATGCGATGGAGAAGCTGTCTGCGATTCCTTACATTCACATTCTCGGCTCGGAAGACGGGGCGGCACATCACGGCATTTTTACCTTTACAGTTGACGGTGTGCATCCGCACGATATCGCCGCGATCCTGGACGAGGACGGTGTTGATATCCGCGCCGGACATCACTGCACACAGCCGCTGATGAAGCATCTGAAGACACTTTCTACAACGCGCGCAAGTTTTGCTTTTTATAACACGGAAGAGGAAGTGGACCGGCTGGCTGCAAGCCTGGCAGGCGTGCGCGGGAAGATGGGTTATCATTAAGAGGATTGCGGGTATGATGTATGGGTATTTAACATTAGAGGATAATACAGAGATCGTTCATTCAGAGATGAAGGCAGACGGAACGGTGAAAGTGTAGATTGAGAAGCCTGTATTCGGCGGATTTTGTCATGCTACCTGCTGGCTTCCGCAATATCAATGGGAAGATAGCGTAGGCTTCTCAGAAAAAGAAGTGCATAAACTCCGAAAAATCATCGAAAATAATGCGCATTTGATCCTGGAATTGTCGCAAAAGGGAGGAGTTTTCAATGCCGCAGATTCTTAAGATCGGAGCATATGTCGTGTATTTTTGGTCGAAGGAAAACGATCCGTTGGAACCGGTACATGTTCACGTTTCAGAAGGAGTCCCGACCCAGAATGCAACAAAAATCTGGATAACGAAACGCGGGAAAGCATTGATAGCGAATAATAATTCCAGGATATTTGCACATCAACTTCAAAAGATACTCCGTATAATAGAGGCCAACAGTGATCTGATTATCGCCCGTTGGGAGAACTATTTCGGTGAAATCAGATTTTATTGTTGATAGTCGGAAAGGAAGATATGGCACACAACACATTTTATAATGAAATTCTGACGGATCATAACATGAACCCGGCGCATAAATATGAGCTGCCGGATGCCAACATGACGCTCGAGGGCGTTAACCCGAGCTGCGGCGATGACATCATTCTGCAGCTGAAGGTTGTGGACGGTGTGATTGAGAACGGTGCATATACCGGCGACGGCTGTGCAATCTCACAGGCTTCTGCAGATATTATGCTGGATCTGATCATCGGCAAGCCGGTTGAGGAAGCAAAACGTCTCTCGGAGATCTTCCTGCGTATGATTAAAGGGAAGATAACAGAGGACGAGAAAGAAGAACTGGAAGAGGCGGGAATCCTTGAGGATATCGCACATATGCCGGCACGTGTCAAATGCGCAGTGCTCGGCTGGCATACGATGGAGGAGCTGCTGGCAGAGGAGTGATCAGAATTCTGCTGAGCGCAGGGTGCAGCGCAGCAGGAAAGCTGCCGCTGTGTTCGGATATAAAGAAAGGGGTCAGAACTTTGAAGTTCTGACCTCTTGGTTTTTTGCCCGGTAAAATTGCCGTGAGGTATACAGGTTTATGACTCGCCGCGTCCTTTCCGGAGTGCGCGCTCGATAAAGCTGTTCTGTTTCTTTCTCTTCTTTTCGGCTTTTTCAGATACGAGTGATCCGCGGATGCCCTTGACGGACACAATATACAGTCCGCTGACCTCAGCCTTGACTTCTTTCTTGACGGGAATGACATCATAGACATCATTGTCCGTCAGGAATGTCATAATACGCGGTCCGACCTTCGCTTTGACGACCGGTACCTTTGAGCGCTGCATCAGCTTATTTGTATTATCCAGGACCATCTGCGGCAGTCCGGCATCTTTGAGTTTCATTTTCTTTTTATCGATGACCAGCAGATTTACACTTTGTTTTGCTGCATCGATCTGTGCGCGCTGTTCTTCCTGCTTTTTCTGAGCACGTTTCCCGAGAAAATACAGGATGGCGAAGACTGCAGCAACAACTGCCGCGACAATAATTAAGACGACCCACCATTTCATATGTTAATACCTCCCATTGCTCTGCAAATGCATGTAACATTCTAACATTTCCAGATGAAAATGGCAATGGAAGAATTACGTTCTGCAGACAGGATTGGCATTTCCCTGAAGAATATGCTACTATAAAGTGAATCTGTCTGCAGAGAAGGAAGTATCATACTCTGTGGACAGAAAAAAGCGGGGTGATGTGCGAAAAAACAGATGGCAGCGCCCCGGAAAAAACTGGAGGCTTATATGAACCCGGAACGTTACGCGCCGATCGGCGTGTTTGACTCGGGACTGGGCGGCCTGACGGTTGTGCGGGAAATCATGCGCAATCTGCCGGACGAACGTATTGTATATTTTGGAGATACGGCCCGCGTCCCGTATGGTAATAAATCGAAAGAGACAGTCATCCGCTATTCACGGCAGATTGTCAATTTCCTGAAGACACAGGAAGTCAAGGCGATTGTAGTGGCATGTAATACGGCCAGTGCACTCGCGCTGGACACGATCCGGCCGGAGATCGATCTGCCGATTATCGGTGTGGTGCGGCCCGGCACGGAGATGGCACTGCAGGCGACTCATAACAAGCGCATCGGCGTAATTGCGACAGACAGTACGATCCGCAGCAATCTGTATCAGACACTTCTGCGCGAACATGATAAAGATGTGCGTGTTTTTGCGCAGGCCTGCCCGCTCTTTGTTCCGCTGGTGGAAGAAGGATGGACGAAGGATCCGGTAACGCATATTGTCGCAGAGCGTTATCTGGCTGATATTCTGGAGCAGGATATCGATACGCTGATCATGGGATGCACACATTATCCGCTGCTGCGCACACTGCTGCGGGAGGTTGCAGGTGAGTCTGTGCAGCTGATCAATCCTGCCTACGAGACGGCACTTGCCCTGCGCAGACTTCTGGATCAGCACGGACTGCTGAATGACGGGCGTCATCAGATTACTCCCCAATACGCTTTTTACGCGAGTGATACCGTAGAGAAATTCAATGCTTTTGCGAATTCGATTCTGCCGTACGAGATCAGTTCGACAACGCAGGTACAGATCGAGAAATACTGAATAATACCTGGTCTGCGCGGGCAGGGAAGACGTACAGGTGCACCGCGCAGCCCGCGCGCGATCAGAGATCGCGATTTACACATACAGAAAAAGGACAGAAATCAATGACAAAAGACGTACTGGTGACGGTGAAGGGATTCCAGTTTGCCGAAGGCGACAGCGGTGCGGAGCCGATCGAACTTGTCGTGCCCGGCAAATACTATTTTCACAAGGATCACCACTATCTGGTCTATGAGGAAAGTGCGGAAGGCTATGAGCTTCCGACGCAGAATTATATGAAGTTCAGCGGTGATTTTGTGGAAATCCGCAAAAAAGGGCTGATCAATGTCAACATGCTTTTTGAAATCGGGAAGAGGACCATGTCGCCGTATCAGACACCGCTGGGGACGTTGGAACTGGGATTTTCCACAACAGGAATTGTGCTGAAGGAATCCGAAGATTTACTGGATCTTACCATCGATTATGCGCTGAGTCTGGACGCGGATACGATGGTGGACTGCACAGTGGAAGTTGCTGTAGCGGCACAGCGGTAATCGTATTATATATGACAGAAAGCGGAGAATCGAATTTCCGTGTATCCGAGTCAGATGTTACAGAAAAAATAAGCTGCAGAACATTGCAAAATGAGGAGAAGCCGCATGGCAGACGAAATGAACCCGAGAAATGAAGAACAACAGCGCCGGACCGGTCCTGCCGGATCAGGTCAGCCGGACAGCAGCAGTCTGCAGGGCTTTCGTACGACCCGGCGGCGTGCAAATGAAGTGCCGGAGGAAGACCTTGCACTGCAGCAGGACGAATTTGCAGAAGAAGCTGCAGAACAGTCACGCGCAAGACGCACCGGGAAAAGAGTATCTGCGAAGCGAGGAAGCAGAGCAAAAGCAAAGCGCCCCGCACAGACAAAGCGTACTGCTGCCAGGAGGAAAAAGTCCCCGCGAAATAAGGGTGGATTGCTGCAGTTACTCGGCAGGAACGCGGACAGAAAGAAATCGGACAGCAAGGGCAGCTCTTCAGAGACAAAGACATCCGGTCAGAACGGAGCAGCGGCAGATCTGCGGACAGCTGACCGGAAAACGGCCAGAAAAGCAGCACTTGAAGCGCGGCATGCGCGCATCAGAAAGCTTCGTGTAATTCTGATTATCATCGGGGCACTGGCAGCGGTGCTGCTGATTATGACGGCTGTAAAAGCGATTCACAGACGCGGGTCAGAAGCACGTGCAAAGCGGGCAGAGGGAAACAGCGCTGAAGCAGATGCCGGCAGCGTCGCAGTTACAGGCAGCGAAGTCCTGCACCTGTCATTTCCACGTCTGAAGATGACGGCGGGCACCGCGGCTTCCGCGCCGGATGAGATGACGGTATCGGAATTTAATGAGCTGCTTGCAGATCTTTACGGACGCGGCTACGTGCTGGTTGATATCCGCCAGCTGACAGAAAAAGACGATGACGGAAATTATACGGTTCACGCGGTTGAAGTGCCGCAGGGGAAGATACCGCTGGTAATCTCACAGCACGGCCTCTCCTATACACCGGAGGACCAGGCGCGTGATTATGCGACGGGCATCGAACTGACCGACGAAGGAACCCTGACGAATCTGTATCTGGATGCCAACGGCGGCACAAGGACGGGGTCCTGTGACGTAATCACCTGTGTGGATGATTTCATTGCAGAACATCCGGATTTTTCTTACAATGATGCACGCGGTGTTATCGCACTGACCGGTGAAGGCAGTGTGCTTGGCTATACAGACGGCACATCTGCTGAATGCCAGAATGTGATCAACAAAATGTTTGAAGAGGGATGGCTCTTCGCGAGCGGAACATCCGGCGGCATCAGCTACGGCTCTGAGATGAGTCTGTTTGAGGCGGATGCGAAGCAGTGGCAGGATACATTTGCAGAGGCGGTCGGCCCGACAGAGATCATTCTTCTGCCGGACGGCGCTGATATCGGAAACAGAAGTCCGTATACATCGGAGAATCAGAAATACAGACTGCTCGCGGAACAGGGCTTCTGCTATTACTGTATCGACGATGCCGCAGGCATGACCTGGATGCAGACAGGCAGTGGTTTTGTGCGGCAGAGCATGCACGAGGTCGACTCCTATGAGCAGTACCTTGCCCTGATGGACAACGGGCTGGATGCATTTGTGAGTACCCGGGAAGCAGAGCGGGAAGCGGCAGAAACATATGTGTCCTCCGATGAAGGTTCCGGCAGCGGCAGTACAGACAAACAGACCGGGACAGAAGAAAGTAAGTACCAGGAAGCCAGTGACGAGTACGATGAAGAAGGCAACCTTGTCGTAGAACACGAAAGTGCAATTTGATCCGGATATCGTCACATTTTCATCACACCTTTGTTCTATGCTTACATGCGTGGCCGCGTGACGGCCGCAAAAATCACGAAAGAACAAAGATACAGGAAGGATTTAATGATATGAAACGCAGACAGGTTATGATCTTACTGATGGCAGCAACCCTTGCAGCGGGCAGCATCCTGGCGGGATGCGGCGGAAGCAGCAGTTCATCTGCTTCATCGGCAGCATCTTCATCCGCGTCATCCGCAGAGGAAGCAGTCGATGCGGAAGATGAAACGGATGAGGAGTCGCTGGACGAGGAAGATGCGGAGCAGGCGGAATACGACGCATGGCTCGACGGGCTCGCACTTGCGGAGGATGATGTGGCAGTTGAAGACTGCATTACACTCGGCGAATACAAGGGTCTGAAGCTGACCAAAGAAGTGACAAAGATCACTGACGATGCCGTTAAGAGTTATGCCGAAGATAATCTGGACACGGAAGAAGTAACCGATGAGAATGCTGTGGTCCAGGATGGTGATATTGCAAATATTGCCTATGTCGGTGAGAAGGACGGCGTCGCATTTGACGGCGGCACCAGTGATTCTTATGATCTGGAGATCGGATCCGGCACATTTATCGACGGATTTGAAGACGGTGTGATCGGCATGAAGAAGGGCGAGACCAAAGATCTCAACCTGAAATTCCCGGATGACTACGGCAGTGAGGAACTGGCAGGTCAGGAAGTTGTTTTCCATGTAACAGTCAATTCGATTTCCCGCACGAAGGAACTTACAGATGCAGATCTGGAAGCAGCCAGGACCGATCTTGCGGCAGAATACGAAGAGGAAGCCAACAGCCTGATGTATACGGATGCCTGGCAGCAGATCAAAGATGCGTCCGAGATTAAGCAGATCCGAAAATCCAAAGTTGACGAGTATCTCGCACAGACAGAAGTCGAGCTGCAGTCCTGGATTGAAAGCCTCGGCATGACAAAGGAGCAGTATCTCGAGGAGCAGGGTTACACGGAAGAAGAATACAATAAAGAGATGGAGCGTTATGCGCGCGACATGGCCGTCGAAGACCTTCTGGTAGAGGCACTCTCCAAGGAAGAAGGCATCAGCGCAGAGGATCAGGATTATAAGGACAGACTTGCCAAACTGGCAGAGGACAGTGGTATTACCGAAGAGGAACTGACTGAGCAGGCCGGTGAGGCAGCAGTATATCAGTACATTATGACGGAACGTCTGATGGAGCGCATCGTCAGCTACGCAGAAGTCACAGAGACAGAAGTCGAGCAGGAAGACGAAAACTATGAGGATTATGATTACATCGACGTCGATGACAGCGATATCGAATATGAAGATGTCGATGAGGAAGATCCGGATGCAGAGGACGGCGATGAAGATGATACCATCGAGGTCGATCTGGATGAAGATGCCGATGACAGCACGGACGCAAACGGCTGAAGAAGGTTATGATCTGAACGCCTGAGCGTCTGCAGAACGTACAGAAATGAATACAAACGGCCCCTGTCAAAGATTTTATGAAAAAGTCTTTGACAGGAGGCCGTTTTTGTGCTATTGTCAAGAATGCATCATTATGGCAAACTGGGCTAATAGTCTGCCCAAAAACGCCTTTTTAACCGGCCATTTCATATATATATACGCAAGGAGTGAATCGTCAATGGAGAAAAACAGGGTACGTCCGGTCGCCAGCGGGAAAAACATCCGCATGACCTACCAGAGACAGAACGAAGTGCTCGAGATGCCGAACCTGATCGAAGTGCAGAAGGATTCCTATAACTGGTTTCTGACTGATGGACTTAAGGAAGCGTTCGATGACATCTCTCCGATTGAGGACTACGGCGGCAAGCTGAGCCTTCAGTTCGTGGATTTCAGACTGGCGGAGGACGACGTAAAGTATTCCATAGAAGAGTGCAAGCAGCGCGATGCGACATACGCGGCGCCGATGAAGGTGAAAGTGCGTCTGTACAATCGTGAGAAGGAAGAAATCAGCGAGCACGAAATCTTCATGGGCGATCTTCCGCTGATGACAGCGAACGGCACCTTTGTAATCAATGGTGCGGAGCGTGTTATCGTCAGCCAGCTGGTTCGTTCCCCGGGTATTTATTATGCGATTGCGCATGATAAACTGGGTAAGGAACTTTATTCGTGTACGGTAATTCCGAACCGCGGCGCGTGGCTTGAATATGAGACGGATTCCAATGATGTGTTCTATGTTCGTGTAGACCGCACCAGAAAAGTTCCGATCACACAGCTGATCCGCGCGATGGGTGTCGGCAGCAATGCAGAGATCGTCGAGCTGTTTGGTGAAGAACCGAAGATTCTTGCAAGCTTTTCGAAGGATACCTCTTCGAATTATCAGGAAGGTCTGATTGAGCTCTACAAGAAAATCCGTCCGGGTGAGCCGCCGGCAGTCGAGAGTGCAGAGAGCCTGATCAATGCGATGTTCTTTGATCCGCGCCGCTATGACCTGGCGAAGGTCGGCCGCTACAAATTTAATAAGAAACTCGCGCTGCGCAACCGTATTACCGGATGTGTTCTGGCAGAAGATGTCATCGATATGTCAACAGGTGAGACCCTCGCAGAG
>JAFUCM010000104.1 GCA_017459675.1 Eubacterium sp. | reverse complement strand
TGCAGCAGCCGCTCCGCCATGGTCAGGATCTCGGCGATCCCCGCCTTGTCGTCCGATCCGAGCAGTGTATTTCCGTCGGTCACGATCAGGTCCTGCCCGACATACCGCTGCAGCGAAGACGATACGGCCGGATCCAGCTTCACGCGATCATTTAGTGCAATCTCCCCGCCCGGGTAATTCCAGACAACGCGCGGCTTAACCGGGTCCCCCGGCGCCTCCGGAGCGGTGTCCATATGCGCGATAAAGCCGATTACAGGTGCAGCTTTCTCGTGCTCCAATGTGCCGGGCAGATTAGACGAAATCTCACCGAACACGTATCCGTGCTCCATCAGGCGCACGTTTTGCAGACCCATCTCCCGCATTTCCTGAGCCAGCATCTGCGCAAACTGCAGCTGCTCCGGGGTGCTGGGCACTTCTTCCGCATCTTCAGCGGAAGTCGTACCAATCTGTATGTATTTCAAAAATCTGTCCGTTGTCTTGCCATAGTTGTCTTTCATATTTCTGTCCTCCTTGACTTCAGCACCTTTTCGGGATATAATACGGTTGTATCATGAATGATATTTGATCTTTGCATCCATTTCGAATCCATTTTAAATCCATTGCGCAGCCTTTTTCTGTTTTATGACTGCTGCCTGCCTGTCAATTGCCGGACTGCCGCACCTCTTTCTGTGATGGTTTCCGGTTGACAACAACGATTCCCAGCGACACCAGTACCAGTGCACCCAGCCCAAAAGCAGTAAATGCCTGATTCTGTTCTCCCAGGATCAAAGCAGACAAGATCACACCGATCACCGGGTTCATAAACCGGAATACGGCGATCCGGCTGATCTCATTATGCACCACCAGAAGGCTCCATAACGAAAACGCGCCGGCGGAAATGCAGGCCATGTAGAACAGCAGCAGCGTGGATACCGGTGTGAATCCGGCCAGTCTTCCCCCACCTGCCAGGCCACCTGCGCATAACAGCAGACCGCCAGCCACGAACTGCCAGCCGCACAGCGTCAGCGGATCTTCCTTTGCGGAAAACTGCTTCACAAAAGAGGACGCAAACGAACTCACCACCGTAGAAATAAGAATATACCCTTCTCCGTTCATGTGAAAACCGGCGTCCAGACCGCCCGGAAGCTGGATCAGGACAACACCGGCGAAACCGATCAGGCAGCCGATGATCTTGCGGGACGTCAGTTTTTCATAGTGAAACAGGAGTGCCGCGATCAGGATCGTCAGGAAATTTCCGGTCGCAACCAGAATTGCCGACTTCACTCCTGTCGTATGCGCCATGCCCGCATAAAAGAAGAAATACTGTCCGGCGGTCTGGAAAAAAGCCAGGATCAGTACCGGAAGAAACGATTCCTTCTTTGGCAGCAGGACTCGCCTGCGCACAAGACTTCCCACAACAATGACCAGGACCCCCGCCAGCGTAAACCGCACGCCGGCAAACAGGATCTGCGAGGCCGTGTCATCCGATGCAATGGAAAACAGGCGGTAGCCGGTCTTGATGCAGGGAAAGGCGCTGCCCCAGAGGAAGCAGCAGATAAACGTCATCAGGACGATAAACGGTGTTTTATTCCAGATTGATGTCTTATTCATAAATAATCTCAGCTGTCTCAGAACTTTTTATACTATATGAAACCACAGAGGCGCGGCTCATTCTCAGTCTTTGCAGTCTTGACTACTATACCACAATACAGCCCGATTCCAAGCGCTCTTTTCTTCTTTTCCAGACAAAGGATCCCGCCTTGTTCCAACGGCCGGCAGGATCCGTGAAGCAGCCTTTATGCTGCTACCCGCGCGCCCAGCTGCCATTTTCCCGACAGATAATACAGCCAGGAGATCGCACATCCGACTCCAAAGCCGAACAGGCCGTTCCACCAGATAATCGAATACCCCAGAAACGGACTATAACGGAAAAGATACGTCACGATCACACGGATGGAAAGGGCACAGCAGGCCACGATCGTGGGAAAGCCGCTGTGATTTGCACCCTGGAACACACCGAACAACGGGATATACATTGACAGGATGATATTGATAAACGCCACCGTATGCAAATGGTCAAGACAGTACACGGCTGCCTGATCGCTCAGTCCGAACAGCGTGATGATGTGCCCGGAAAGCAGCCACACCGCGCCGGATATACATACGGTCATGGCCAGCGAGATCAGGAGTGTCTGTCTCATGCCCAGTTTCACGCGATCCATCTTTCCCGCCCCGATATTCTGTCCGGCATACGTAGCCATGGTCGTCTGGAACGCGTTGCACGGCAGGTTCAGGTACATCTCTATGCGCTGCCCGACAGTAAAGGACGCCGTCATGGCCTGTCCGAATCCGTTTACCGCGCGCTGGATCAGGGTAAGTCCCATGGAGACGATCACCAGCTGCAGAGCGATCGGAAAGCCGATTTTCACGGTCTTAGCTATTCTTCTGCCGTCCCATTTGTATTCCTGCAGAGTGAAACGAAACACAGGATATTTTTTTGTCATATAGACATAAGCCGCGATAAAAGAAGCCGCCTGCGAAATATCCGTTGCGATTGCCGCACCGGCCACACCCCATTTCAGGCCGGCCACAAACGCCAGATCCAGTACAATATTCAATACCGAGGCGATCAGCAGAAAATACAGCGTTGCCGCGCTGTCGCCGACCGCGCGCAGGATAGAAGAAAAAATATTATAGCCAAACTGAAAAAGCAACCCAATGGCATAGATCCGGAAATACAGAAGCGTCAGCTCCAGATAGTCCTCCG
>JAFUCM010000103.1 GCA_017459675.1 Eubacterium sp. | reverse complement strand
CCGCTTGCAGTCCACATCCACTCCGTCTGTGAGGACATTTCTCCTGTACTTTGTGCACCAGACGATATAATACTGAAGGGAATATACGTAGCCACGACCATAGGATAAATCATTATTATTAATAAAATAAATCTCTTTTTCCATATAACTATTGTATCATACGGAAAAAGAGATTACAAGAAAAAAATCGAACGTTTGTTCTTTTTGTTTTGCTTTCCGGCTAACTCACGACTGAAGTCACGAGAATGAGTTGAGTGCTAAACTAAATTCTCTTGTACCTTTCTCTTTGATATCGATTACCATAATTGAATTCCTCCTTTCTCAGATTATTTACTGCCGAAGCGCGCCGGCTTCTTTGTTTTCTTTCAGGGATCGCACCTGCGCCGCTGCCGAAGCAGATTTACTTACGCCGCTGCCGCATCGGCAGATTCATTTGCAGTATTTGATGCTTGCTCCTGATACTGTTCAGGGGCTTTCTCAATCCCTTCGGGGTAGATTTGTGCGAAATCATCCTTCATTGAGATCGGAATATAACCTTTTTCTCTGTATTCCGCGGATTTTTCAGCCCAGTCCTGCGTACCCCATTCTCTCACATCGTCATCTGCAACCACCATGTAAGCCTCTGCCGGGTACGGATTCCGGCTGTCGATCGTGTAATTCATCATACTGGTATCGCTTCCGCTGTTGCCAAATGCCAGCACCGGGCGCTGTCCGATTTCCCGCTCAATATACAGCGATTTATTTCCGTTGAGATTTTTCTGAATAAATCCGCCTGTCAGCACCAGTTCATCGCCGTCTTCGTATTTATAGTCCATGTTGGATGCTTCCGCCTCATGGCCCTGCTGCTTCACCTCAAAATCCGTCCCGATCACATGATTCGGTGTGATGTAATCTCCAAGCGGCGTCCCTGCGATAATCGCGCGGGTCGTCGTACGCTCGGTTCCGCTGATCACATAGACCGTAAAATCGTTTTCATCCAGATACTGCACGAGTTCCACCATCGGAAGATAGCTGCAGTCGTTATAATGCATATTAACAAAACTCTGCGTATATTTCCTGCCAAATTCAGAAGCATAATCGTAGAATTCCTCTACCGTCATACCTGCGTATGCTTTGGCAAAATTTCTGGCGAGTGCTTCATCTGCTGTGTACCCCGGCTTGATCGATGCGGCAATCTCCTTCAGCTCCTGCGTTACGCTTTCCGGATGATCGTGCAGGCAGTATTCGATAAACATCATCGTGTCATAGTAGGTGTAAAATGTCTCGCAGGTAAGCGTTCCGTCCATATCAAATACAGCAATCCGGTCCTCCACCGGAATAAAATGATCCGGATCACCCGGATTTGTCACCTTCGTCACATAGCTCCGGAGGCTCTCTGCTGCTTCGGAGCCGGCTGACCAGTACTTCGTCATCGCCCCCTGTGCCATTGTGTTTTTGGATGTTTTTTGACTGGCAATCCCTGCCGACATAATCACGACTACCAGAATCAAACCGATCAGAGCTGCTATGACCGACTGTTTTTTACTTATCGTTTTCATTTTTTCAGTCCCCCAGTCTACTGTTTTCTGTTCTGATTTTACGTTCTTAAGGTTCTGCGTTCTTGTGGTTCTGTGGTTCTGCGTTTTTGTGCTTCTGCGTTCTTGTTGTTCTGCGTTCCTTTGATTCATATTACCATTTCCGGCCTGACAGATGTCCAACAGGTCCTGTTAATGAAACCAGCGGCATCACTGCCGCCGGTTTCGATGAGGGGGAAAGGTTTTATATTCATCTCTCACAGCGTGCCCTGCACACATGTTCAGAGGGAGAACCTGAATCCTGTTGTATTTCGTTGTTGTTACCGGATGATCGGATGATCGGTTCATCAGTTCATTCCGGAGATCTGATAGGTAGCGTCGTACTCGTCGGTGAAGGTCCCGTCGTCGTTCTCGTAGTACTCGACGCCGTCCTCATCGGTGTAGACACCGTCTTCATTTTCCATGATGCTTACCGGGCGGCCGGAGCCGTCAGATACAAGGCCGATGACCTCTTCTTCCGGTGCGCATTCGTTCAGCCATGTTGTGTAGGTGCAGCCGTCTTCATCTGTGAAAACGCCGCCACCATTTTCATAAAATCTGATGCCGGATCCGTCGTAAAACTCGCCGTTGCTTCCGGTGATGTTGACCGGGCGGCCGGAGCCTTCGGAATAAACCAGGTAGGTCTCTACCGGTGCTGCCGGTGCCGGTGCTTTTTCCGTCACGGAGTTGGTTTCTTCTGCCGGAGCCGGTGCCGGTGTTGCTGCCGGTTTCTGTGCAGGTGCCGGTGCTTCTTCTTTCACTGCCAGTTTTGTATCGTATTTCAGGATCTTGATGGACTGCAGAGAGTCGTTGATCTCATCTTCTTCATCTGTATTTGCTACAAGGCCTGTAGCGATAAATACTTCGTTCTTCGTGGAGAGTGCGGAAGTAATTGTTTTCGAATACTGATCGTCTGCTGTGACGATTGCCGGCAGGCCCGCGCCGTTGGAAAAATGCCGGAGGGTGATCTCATTCTCACCGTCGGAAAGTACGATCCACTTGTTCGGATCCTGGACTTCCTTCCAGCTGTCGTCCGGAAGCTCGATTGAAAGGATGCCGTCGGATGAAACGAATACGTTGTCAGCTTTCTCTGCCTCGACTTTGTTGTCCTTTGCGAATACCGGAGCGACTGTGCACATTGACATTACCATAGCTGCTGTAAGACCTGCGATCATAAGTTTTGTATTCTTCATTGTTCTTTCCCCTTCCTTGTTCTGTGATCTGTATTTTTGTGTTTTAGATTTTATTGTTTGCTGTGAAGATGTTTGTTTTCATCTGATGAGTGTACTATACCATCTCATTTATCACAGAACTTGCACACAGTCCGACTTCCGGGCTAAAACCGATGCGAAGGGAAAAAAGTGAGTCAATGGGGACGTTGAACTGACCCATTGACTCACTTTTGTTCACAATTTGTTCACGGTGACAGGCACCGAAGGAGACAGAGAACCGTCCCCTGTCTCCTTCGCCACTTTAATTGTGCCCCGGAACTTTATCGATCGAAACCTGATATTCACCAAACAAATTCATCGCCATATAGATCGGTTTCTTCGAGGTACTCATATAGAAGAAGCCGGTTCCAGGCGTACCGTCAACATAGTATTTCTTGCCTTTGATCTTTACCAGAACGTTATAATGCTGCTTCATAAAGAAGACATTTGACGGATACCTGGACATATTGTCTTTGGCTGCAAACCGCAGTTTCGCCTTATATCCCATCGATTTCAGGATCTGAACCAGCAGCTTGTTGCCGGAATAACAGGTTCCGCGGCCTTTCGTCAGGACTTCAAAGTTGCTGCCGGAATTTCCATATTGGAAATTCTCCATTACGTAGCAGGTCGCAGCCAGTACACGGTCATAGGGATTCTTATATCCCTTTTTGATCTGTTTGCCCAATGACTTGCACCAGGTACTGACGAATTTGTCATTTGATAAAACAATGACTTTGCATTTATAAACTTTATTTTTGTATTTCGCTTTGATGGTCGCCTTGCCGGTCGCTTTTGCTTTCACTTTTCCGGATTTGGAAACGGTTGCGACTTTTTTATTGGAAGAGCTCCATTTGACAGTACCTGAGGCGTTTTCCAGCCGGAGGGTAAACTTTCCGCCCACGTAGAAATACATTTTCTTTGTATTGAGTTTTGGTTTCGCAGCCGTAACTGCCGCTGTGTCTGTGGCTGTGGCTGTTGTTTCGGACGGTTCTGTCGTGGTCTCAGCCATTACAGCAGACGGCAGAAGCAAAAGGACCAGCAGTGCGATGATTGATATGTTTTTTAACCTTTTTATTCGTCTCGTCATTTCAAGTCTCGTTATTTCAAGTCTCCTCATTTCAAGTCTCCTCATTGTGGTTCAGTATTGCGATTCCGTAAACAGTTCTATAACCTGCATTCCGGTAGCGATTACTGAATCTTGATCTTCACGGTTTTTTTCTTTCCGCTTCCATCTGTTGCCATCGCCGTGATTTTGACTGTTTTGCCTTTTCCAGCCTTTAATGTTTTCACTTTACCTGAAGATGAAACTGTTGCCCATTTGACATTGGAAGATGTCCATTTCAGCTTTTTATTGGCGCCCTTTGTTGCTTTGACAGAAGCTTTCAGCTTCAGCGTTTTACCTGCTTTTACAATTTTTTTCGGACTCTTCAGGCTGACTTTTTTTACAACACCCTTTACAACCTTGATCGTATATACAGCCTTCACGCCGGAACCGTCTGCAGCAACGGCTGTTATTTTAACCTTTTTCCCACGTGCCTTTTTATTTGTGGTTACGATTCCGTTCTGTGTAACTGTCGCGACTTTTTTGTTACTGGTTATCCAATTGATTCCTTTATTAGCTGCGGACGCCGGAAGAACCTCCGCAGTCAGCTGAATCTTTTTGCCGGCTGCAATTTTTTTCGATATACCGCTGAGGGTAATCCTGCTCACTTTGACATGCAAGTTCTCATCCAGGGTTTTCTCTTCATTACCTGCTGACTCGTCATTCGGATTCTGCGGATTCGTTCCGGAGTCTCCGCCCGGCTGTTCACCATCTTTCTTTGCCTCTTCCACTGCATTTTCCGCCTCTGCCAGCTTGTTTTCGAGTATAGAAAGAAATTCCTTCCCAATCAGCTGTTTCTGCTCTTCAGACAGGCTGCTGTAAGCCGCTCTGGCAGCTGCAGCCTTTGCTTCATCACCGTCTGATTCCAGCATCGAGAGTGTCTGAACAACCTCGCAGGCTCCCCGGACCATCTGCAGTGTTTTCTGTGCTGCTTCGTCAGCTTCCTTCGCCTTCTCAAATTTTTCTTCGGCTGCAGACAACACTTCTCCTGACAGTTTTGCCTTTCCTGAAGCCTCCTGATAAGCAGTTTCCGCTTCATTTGATTCTTTTTCTTTTTCCTGCTGATCCTTTTCAGCTTCATACTTCCTGTTTTCTGCTGCCGCAAGTACCTCCTGACATTTACTGTCGTTCTCCTGCGCGGCCTGAACTACAGCAGAAGCTTCTTCCTGTTCTGATTTCGCCTCGGCCAGAGCCGACTCCGCATTTTGGACCGCATCATTTGCAGCATCTTTTTCTTCTTTCAGCGGCGCTGCTGTTTCTTCCGCCTGTTTCAGGGCTTCCGCGGCATTTTCAGCCTCAGTGACAGCACTTGTTTCCTGCTGCTTTGCTCCAGCCTCTTTGGCCTTTGCTGTTTCCAGACGTTCCTCCGCACTGGCAATCTCGGCTTTTGCTGCTGCAGCTTCGGTTTTCACTTTCTGGCATATTTCCTCTGCTTGGGCTACCGCAGCCGCGGCTTCAGTGCTTGCCTTCTGTGCAGCTTCTTTATCAGCAACTGCAGTTTCATAGGCGCTGATCTTCTGATCAATTCCTTCTTTATACTTCTGAAACAGTGCTTCATATTCATCAACGGTATATGTTTTCTCGCTTGTTGAAAAATAGAAAACCTGCGCATGTGTCCATGGATATTGTGTACCGCGGTCCGTAACAGCATAACCCGTGATTTTGTAATCGGGTCTGATGTCATTTGTATAATGACCCACGCTTGCACTTTTACCATAATTTGTTGTTACATAATTCGTAATAGCAGTTTCATTATTGGTATAGTAATTATATGCAGCTTCACCGGTCAATTCATTCTCCTGTCCCAGTGATTTTGCCGCCGCATCAAAATATCCTTTCTCTTTGTTATACCATTGTGCAAACGGATCCGTTCCGTAGTTCCATGCAAGATTTTCACCAACCTCAAACTGTTTTGCGTGCCCTATTACGGTATCTGAATAATCGGCGTCCGCCTGGGCATATGCCATCATGGTACTGTTTACCTTCAACTCACCAAGACCAAGACTCTTCCGCAGCTCGTTGAGATAACGTATGTACGCAAAAGATTTCTTCATATTATCAAGCGACGTGGCGTCTTTCGGATCACCCAGTTTAATTTTATCCACATAGGTACAGCCAGTCAGTACATTCATCGCAGCTGTATCTCCATTGGATTTAAAAAATCCATAACTGCCTTTTTCTTCGACAACTTTTGCGGTTTCGTAATCCGTCTGCAGCACTTCAACAGCGGCTGACTTTACTTCCAGTTCATTGGAAGCTTTTTCTGCTGTTTCCTTCGCCGCAGCAAGTGCCGTATCTGCTTCCACTGCCTGCTGGTCCTTCTCCTTAGATGCTGCTTTTTTGGCGTCATAATCTGACTGTGCAGATGCCAGTTCTTTTACTGCAGTTTCTGCATCTGAATGGGCTTTTTCTGCCTTTTCATCGGCTGCGATTTTTTCTGTCTTTTTCTCTTCAACCGCTGCTGCAGCTGCTTCATAAGCCTCCTCTGTAGTTTTCGCAGCAATCAGCTTCTCATCATATACTTTCTGCGCCTCTTCTGCAGCTAGATATGCAGCTTGTTCTTCTGTCTGCGCATACGCAAGCGCAGCTGTACTTTCACTTGCTTTCTGATTTGCAGTTTCTAACGCACTCTTTGCATCTTCAAGTGCTTCAGCAGCGGAAGCAGAAGCCTTCGCTGCTGTTTCCTTTTGCTGCTGTGCGGTTTTCTCAGCTTCGGCATCATCAGCAGCCTGTTTTTCTGCGGCTTCCTTTGCTGCCTGCGCAGTCTTTACTTCCTGCTCTGTTGTTTCTGCAGCCTCCCGCGCAACAGACAGTTCCCGGAGTAGATCCGCTTCTGCATCTTTTTCCTGAGACGCGTTCGCTTCTGACGCAGTCGTCCCTGTCACTGCCAGCACCGGAACCGCTATCGCAGGTGTGACAGAAGTTACAGTTATTGCAGCCGTTAACAGGTACACCATAAGTTTTGTTTTTTTCATATTTAACCTCGCAAGTTTTGTATGGTTACTTCAACTGCATTGCGGATACGCTGTAAATCACTTCTTAACATATTCGACAAAGAAGTAACTATCTTCAGTTTCACATCTTATAGAATGATGTACAAAAATTGTATCATATTCCCGTCTTATGATGGAACCCCCCGTTACCATATTGTCTAAATTACCTAAATTATATAAATACAAACTCTGCCAGCCGCCGGAATGCTTCCTCAACTCGTACGCGGGGCAGCGCCAGATTCATCCGGATTGCATCCGGTCGGTTAAACTGGCGGCCGTCCTGCCACAGGACACCGACCTCGACGCCTTTGCGCAGCAGTTCATCGATCGTTGCGCCATGTTCTGCAAGCCACTGTCCACAGTCCAGAAGCAGCATATACGTCGCCTGCGGTTCAGAGACCTCTACCCCCGGAAAATGCGCCCGTATAAAATCGACAGCAAAGCGGATGTTCCCGGTCAGTACCTGACGCAGCTCATCCGTCCATTCGGCGCCCTCCGGCCGGTAGGCCCCGATCAGTGCATGCATGGACAGGACATTCATCGCATTGTATACGCTCAGAGAAGACTGTCGGCTGATACGATCCCGCAGATAATCGTCGTATGGATATGATATTTGCGGATCTTCGCCTCCATATCCGCCAGATCCATCCGCCAGATGTCATTTTGATCTTTCACGAGTTCACTGCTGATCAGATGGTATCCGGCCTGTCCGACCTCCCCCAGGAATCCCACATAGGTCGGTGCATGGATCAGAACATTGTCTCCCTGCGAACAAAGAACCGCCAGTGCACTCAGCACGCCTCCCAGCACGCCGTTCTGATAGCCGATATGTTTCTTCTCCAGACCTGTGACATGATTTCGTGATGTATGCCACCGGATAATACTGTCGAAATATTCCTGCCGCGGCGCAAAATAACCGAATGCCGGATGAGATGCCCTGTCAACGACTGCTTCGCAGATCGTCGGCGCGGTAGGAAAATTCATATCCGCAACCCACATCGGAATCAGATCAAATCCATCCCTGACCTTCCCCTTCGGGGCAATCCCGTACGGATCTTCCTCCGGGGCAACCGCAATTGCATCCATTCCCCTCCGGTCCAATATACTGGTAAAATCATACTTCATTGTCTGTTACTCCTTCGGTCCATACATTTACCATGAATCTTACAATTTTACATATCTCTGATTTTTACTGTTGGGCTTATCAGGCAATGTCATACGTATCAATCCCAGATCAATTGCCGGATTAAGATAATTCTTACGAAGCGTCTCCTTAGACTTTAAGCCCAAAGCTGCCATAATATCATTTGACGTATACGGAATATCATATTCCATCAGATTAAGCATCTTTTTCACATATTCACTGGTCTCGGCATTCGTCTTATGAACCTGTAATATGAACTCATCCAATACCTGATCAATCATATCAAGCATAAATTCTATAAATAAATCAGAATTACCGGCTTTATTACAATGATCAATCGCATCATAGTATTGATCCTGAAATCTCTCAATCTGACTCTCCAGTGGAATATATGCAAAAATGCTTCTCCAGCGGTATAAAATCACGGTATGCCACAACCTTGCCAAACGACCATTTCCATCAGCAAAAGGGTGAATGAATACAAACTCATAATGAAATATCGCAGCCATTATAAGAGGATGTACCTTACCTTCATTTTTTTTTACCCACAAAAACAATTTGTCCATGAGTTCCGGTACCATCTCCGGCGGCGGCGCAACAAATATACACTTGTCTCCGGAGAAAACGCCCTCTTCTCCTTTTCGGAACACCCCCGATTCCTCAACAGTCAAATATGTCATAACACGATGCATTTCTTTTAGCTGCTTAACACTGGAAGGATCAATCTCCGGGATTCTCTCATACGCAGCGTAAGCATTCTTTACCTCCTGAATCTCTTTCTGATCTCCAATAATCAGGTGGCCGTTTATGACATCTCTTACCTTATTTAAAGAAAGAGAGTTAGCCTCTATCTTCAATGATGCATGAATAGAACGGATACGGTTATTTCTTCGAAGATGCGGCCTGGATTCTAAATCTCTGTGGCTGGTTATCTTTCCCACCTTTTCAGATATAGAAGATACCTGCTCTAACATCTTTTCTGAAATTGAATAAGGCGGAATATAGCTGTCCATCTGTTTTCCTTCCGTTTATCTTACTTATTATCTTGCTTATTATCTTACATATGATTGCTTGGTGTGTCAATTGCTGTCACGATGCCGGAATGCACCAACAAAAGAGACAGAGAACCGTTCTCTGTCTCCTTTGTTCACAATTTGTTCACGGTGTCAGGCACTTTTCTCAACAATGCCATTTAAGTCAGCACACTTAATGGCCGTTCTGTCTGTATCTTATTTTCCCTTTGTTTCTAAGGCGTCTCAGTTTTTAGCTTTTTATTTGGCCTGACACTGGAACTGTCAATAAAAGTGTAGTCTGTAAAACCCACTAAGCTTATGCAGCCATCATTTGTTGTTCCTCCGACAGCAGTCGATATGCTACTGGAGGAAGGCCATCTGGATT
>JAFUCM010000102.1 GCA_017459675.1 Eubacterium sp. | reverse complement strand
TTGGTTGAAGAGCAGATAAATACTGCGTCAACATCCGGGTTTGCGAATACTTCGTCAGCATCCTTTGTGCAGGCCGGAATGCCAATGCTTTCTGCCCATGCAGCCATGTCATCGTTCAGGAACGGATCAGCAAGCATAATTACTTCTGCATCCGGAACAGAATTCTGCAGGTTTGTGCCGTGCAGTCTGCCGATACGTCCGCCGCCGAGAAGACCGATTCTAATCTTTGCCATAATCAATACCTCTTTCCCTATCTTTTTTATAATGCCGGCTGCTGCCGGCAAGTTTCTAACCACATATTACTTTACACGCTTTTTTTTTATTTTTCAATACTGTTTGCACAATTTTTACATGCAGTATCCACATTTTTCATGCAATAGTTACATTTCTATCCTACTTGTTTAAAAGACGGATATATGCTCCCGGACTCAGATGGAATTCGTCCGGGGAGCATATATCCGTCTTTTTCCTGCAGATGGAATTCGCATGGAAACGGCTGCTGTCTGTTTCTGAAGAATGGATGGAGATATGTTTTCCGGTGAATTTCACCTGAGGCGGAAAACATATCTCCATCCATTCTGTCAAATTGGCCGCATATAATAAAGGAGAGAGCTTTCGCTCTCTCCTCCTGTATAAAAACCCTTCTCTATATCATTCCGGCAGATGCCGGAATGCACCCTCTTTTTATTATCAGAACTTCAGATCAAAGGCCTGTGTTCTCTGCGATGTACTTGCGTGCCTTCATTGCATACTCAAGCGGATTTGCCTTTGCCGGATCCTGCTCTGCCTCGACTACTACATAGCCTTCGTAGCCGGACTGCTCGATGATATCGAAGATCGGCTTGAAGTCAACATCGCCGTCGCCCGGAACTGTGAAGCAGCCCTCGCGGACGCACTTCAGGAAGCACCAGTCATTCTTTCTGGACTCTTCGACAACGCTTCTGCGGAGATCTTTCAGATGAATGTGTGCGGTGCGGTCGATGTACTTGGACAGAACCTTAACCGGATCAATGTCAGCAAATGAGCAGTGGCCTGAGTCGAACAGCAGATAGACGTTCTCATCTGTCATGTCCATGAAGCGGTCGATCTCTTCCTCAGTCTGTACAACTGTTCCCATATGATGATGGAAGCAGAGCTTCATGCCTGCGTCTTTTGCAACCTTGCCGAGCTTGTTCATGCCGCTGGTGAGTTTCTCCCACTCCTCGTCGTTCATAACATATTTGCCGGTCAGGATCGGCTGATCCAGTCCCTGGATGGAGTAGCTCTGCTCAGAAGCGCCGATAACCTTTGCGCCGCAGTATTTGATATAGTCAATTTGATCCAGCATTGCTTTTTCAACAACCTCATACGGCTCTGTCAGCAGAAGCTGTGTGAACCACTGGTTGCAGATCTCGATGCCGCGAAGGTCAAGCGCCTTCTTCAGTTCTACTTTGTCTTTCGGATACTTGTTGCCGACCTCAGTGCCGGTAAATCCTGCCAGTGCCATCTCACTGACGATCTGCTGGAAGGTGTTCTCTGCGCCGAGTTCCGGCATATCATCGTTGCACCAGCCAATCGGAGCCATACCCAGTTTAACTTTATTCTTGTCTAACATGTGAATCTCCTTTTTCTTTCCCTATTGTGCCCTTCTCCCGATGCACAGCGCATCCGGAAGCCGGACTGCTCATACTGTGTTAAAAGGTTGCGTCATCCAGCCACAGATACCGCTCGTCGACGTTGCGGTCCGTCTGCAGCCACGGATTTCCGGGCAGGTGGCGGATCGCCCAGACGATATACATCTGATAGCCCGGTGCAAGAGCCTGCGGATGAAGCTTTTCGCCGGCAATTGCGGAGAAACTGTAATCTACACTCTTGTAGACATTGTCGTCCAGGAAGCTTGCACCGAAGCCTTCCGGACGGTCAAAACGGAAGAAATACAGTTCCGGCTGCGGATGTCTGTGCGGCAGATATCCGCACCAGTTTCCGCGGTCATTCATAATCTCCCCGAGGACAAAATTCGACTTAGGATTGATGTCCAGATCGATGATTGTATTGACACGGCGTTTTGCGACATTGCCGTACTTGTTGATGCCGGAGAACTTCCACGGACAGTCTTCCGGGCGATACAGCTTCCCGGCAAACTCCTGGTCATTGTGCGTGTACTGTACGTACACCTCGGCATCTGTGCCGGTCTTTACTACAATCTCTTTCCCGCCGCAGACATGTACACAGTACGGACCATCTGTCCAGATGTCTTTGCGGAAAACCTTTTCGCTCTGTCCCTCAAATTCGAAGGTCACTTCACCGTTGAACAGGAGTACAGCGCACTCCTCGCCGGCGCGCCCGAAGGTACGGGTTTCGCCGGCAGGAATACGATAAACACGTGTGTCCATCAGCATATCGCTGTATTCGTTGTCATAGGTAGAAAGAATCATCTCGCCGCTGTCATCAAATTTCGGATAGCCAAATTCTTTCTGTTCCATGCATCTCTCCCCGCTTTAGTATGCTCTTGCAGCGTCACGATGCTCTTTAAGCTCCTCGAAGCACTTGTTGACATCCGGGTTCTTGGATGTGTCAGCAAGCCCTACATTCCACCAGGAACCATAGCCGTCTGTCATGGTCTTCGGAACGATCTTCAGATCGAACAGGCATGCAACTTCCTGTTTTCTGGAATCAAGAATTGCATCACGAAGTTCTTCTACGCTCTTGCAGGTGTAGGTCTTCATGCCGAATGCCTGACCGATGAGTGCGTAGTTGGTCGGAACGAGATCACCAGTCGGCTTCTTGCCGTCTGTGTAACGGAACTCGGTAGCGATGCTGCCGATACCATGTGTCATTTCCAGGTTGTTGATGCAGCCGAATCCGCAGTTATCGAAAACAAGGATATTTGTCTTAACGCGCTCCTGCATGATGGTTCCGAGCTCAGAGTTGAGCATCTGGAAGGAGGAGTCGCCGATGACTGTGTATTCTTCTACATCCGGGTCTGCCCACTTAACGCCGAGAGATGCACCGATCTCATAGCCCATGCAGGAATAGCCGTACTCTGCATGATATCCGCCGCGCTTGTCGGTCTTCCATACACGCTGGTTGCAGCTCGGAAGAGATCCGCCTGCTGTGATGATGATGTCATCTTCGCCCATGCATGCACGCAGTGTTGCGAGTGCTGCAGTCTGGGTCAGGGATGTGCCGTACATCTTTACGAACTCCGGAACGGTTCTCGGATCTCTTGCCTTGATCATCGGCTCGAAGTCCGGTCCGTCGCAGACGATGCCGCCGAGGCGCTCAAGCTCAGCATCCCACTCATCCTTGACATCCTTGATCTCGGTTGTGTATGCGGACTTGTAGCCTTTTGCACGAAGTACTTCAGCGAGGGCTGCAACAGTAACCTTTGCATCGCCGATAGCCTTGACTGCATCATACTTATATGCATGATAGCGGTTGTTGTTGATGGTAACGAACTTGACATCCGGATTCTGGAACAGCCACTTGGAGCTGGTTGTGAAGTCGGAAAGTCTTGTTCCGATTGCGATAACAACATCAGCGTCTTTCGCGATCTTGTTGGATGCGGAAGTACCTGTAACACCGATACCGCCCAGGCAGTACGGATCACTGGACTTGCATGCGCTCTTTCCTCCCTGGCTCTCGCCGAACGGAATATTGAACTCTGCACAGAACTTCTCAACTTCTTCGCCTGCCAGTGAGTAGCGGACGCCGCCGCCTACGATTACGAGCGGCTTCTTAGCCTCAGCAATAACAGCTGCGATATCATCGATCTCTTCTGCGACTGCACACGGTCTTGTGATGCGGTGTACGCGTTTCTTGAAGAAGTAATCCGGGAAATCCCAGGACTCACCCTCAACGTCCTGCGGAAGTGCGATGCAGACAGCGCCGGTCTCTGCCGGGTCTGTCAGAACGCGCATAGCGTTGATCAGAGCTGTTGTCAGTTTTTCCGGACGGTCAATGCGATCCCAGTACTTAACAACCGGCTTGAAAGCATCGTTGGTTGTTGTAGCCAGGCTGTTGCTCTGCTCAAGCTGCTGCAGAACCGGATCCGGCTGTCTGGTTGCATAGGTGTCTGCCGGGAATACCAGCAGCGGAATATTGTTAACAGTAGCTGTTGCGCATGCTGTAACCATGTTTGCAGCGCCAGGTCCTACTGAAGATGAGCATGCGATGATTTTCTTGCGGTCGCTCTGCTTTGCGTAAGCGATGGCTGCGTGGCACATACCCTGCTCGTTACGTCCCTGCATAACACGCAGATCACCCGGATCAGAATCAAGCGCCTCGCCGAGGCCGACAGCAATACCATGTCCGAAGATTGTGAAGAAACCTGTGACAAACTTGGTCTCCTCGCCATCCATCAGTACGTACTGATTGTCGAGAAATTTTACAATAGCCTGTGCTGTTGTCATTCTCGTCGTTTTTTCCATAACGTTTCTGCTCCTTTCTTACTGGACAGCCCTGCCGCCGGTCAAACCTGCATACCGGCTGAAGACTGTATCGTGTTTTTACACTGCACTGCGCAATGATTTACAGAACAGTGTTTACAATGTTTGCGTGCATTGCGTGCTTTCGCGTGCATAGCACTCACTATTCATACTTTAGCACGCACGCAAAAAAAAATCAAGCGAATCGCCGGCTTTGCAGAAAATCCGTCAATTCGCCCAATTTCTTCACTTTCATTTTGTGCGATTTTTCAAAAAAACCGCGTTATAAATTGCACGCAAATGCACGCGCATTTTCAGCCCGTGTATGCCGCCGCACTCGGTCTGAAGCTTTCTGTTGCCCGGGACATTACGATGTTGAGATCGTCCCATCCCGCATCGTAATAAGTAGCCTCGAACAGGGCAATCCCGCCGTCTGTATTGACCGCTGCCAGTGTCTTGCCGCAGGTATTGCCATCCGCATCCGGCGCGTAATAATCAAAGCGGTATGCATTCTGTCCGTTGACGCCAAAGCGCTCAACTTCCGACGGAAGCGTGTTCACATTTTCATCCGCTGACAGATTTGCGAGCATCTGTTCTATATACTCTTTCGCATACACGTCGTCAATCCGTGTAATCATAACGGTCGGATAATCCCCGTTTCCGCTGCAGTACACCGTCATGCGCCCATCTTCCCCGGAGACGACCACCATCACATATTCCGGAAGAATGACAGAGAAATTCTGCAGGTCACTGGTGTAAACCAGCTCGTCCTCCGCAATCTGGAATTCCGGTGTCGAATTTTCGGCTGTCAGTGCATTTTCAGACGTCTGCTCAGGTTCTGCGAGCGGTACATTTTCATAAAAACCCGCCTGCGGGACAAAACTGGCAACCGCATCCTGAAGGGCCAGACTGGTCGTATCATTACTGCCCTCTGCCACATGCTGCTCATAAACGACAATATTATCGACTCTGCCGTCCGTCACTTCTTCAATATAATCTGTGTATTCTCTGCGAGAACCATTGACCGTATAACCATAACGGATTCCCTGCAGCGTGCGGCCGTTCATGATAAGTGCTTCCGTTACCTCCGGCTCTTTCCAGACCTCATAGCCGTTCTCTTCCACAGTTTCCCGGAAGTGCGCCTCGATTTCATCCAGATAATCTTCTGTTTTCTCCCCGCCGCTGCTGTCTGTGAAGACACAGACGTAATTGACGCGCGCCTGGTCCGTATAGAGAATCACGCCGTCTGCATCCTCCAGTTCTTCCGGATTAAATGCGTCGGCATAAAGGAAACTGTAGTTGCCGGCGGCATTTTTGTAAATACTGTATTCAGCCGGAATTTCTGCCAGACCATATGATGTCTGTGTCTGCTCCGTCTCCGCAGGCGCCGCCGTCGACACCGGTGTGGCTGTCGGCGTCGGTGCCGGCGTCTCTGTTACAATCTGTGAAACTGCAGCTGCCGGTACTTCGGATTCATCTGACACCTGTTCGACCTTTGCCGTCTCTGTGCCGCAGCCCGCAAAAAGCATGCCGGCTGCCAGTGTCAGTGCTGCGAGCCCTTTCCATCGTCCACGGCATCCGCCGTTTCTCCTGTCCATGAGTTTCTCCTCCTGATTTGCTTACGCTGAAAACGGGCGCGATCAGAGTCGCGCCCGTCTCGATGCTGCTTCTTATTTAATTTGTGGAATACATCGGGCTTTTAAGCCTGGTATCATTATGATACCGCGGATTGCTCCGTGCTTTTGAGCCTGGTATCATCACTTTCTTGCAATAACCTTCTTAACAGCCGCAACAATGTCTTCCGGCATCAGGTTGTACTCTTTCTCCAGGAAATCCTGCGGTCCAACCTGACCATAACGGTTCTGAATACCTACGAACTCCTGCGGAACGAGGCAGTTCTGTGCCAGAACGTTCGCAATTGCGGAGCCGAGGCCGCAGCTTACCTGATGGTTCTCAGCTGTAACGATTGCACCTGTCTCCTTAGCAGCCTTGATGATCAGTTCTTCATCAAGCGGCTTCCAGGTGTGCATATCGATAACACGTGCGGAGATGCCCTCTTCCTTGAGTGCTTCTTCAGCCTGCAGAGCCTTGTCAACCATGATACCGGAAGCGATGATTGTAACATCGTTGCCGTCACGGAGTGTAACGCCCTTGCCGAGTTCGAACTCGGAGCCATCCTCGTAAACCTTTACGAAGCCCTTACGGATCAGACGCTGGTATGTGATGGTCGGAACCTTAGCCAGCTCTTTGGTCAGCGCATAGCACTGTGCATAGTCAGCCGGATCAACGACGGTTGCATTCGGAACAGAGAGATACAGTGCGCAGTCCTCGAACGGCATATGTGTAGCGCCGTTGAATGCAGCTGTGACACCCGGGTCAGATCCTACGATGTGTACCGGCCACTCGGAATAACCTGCGGACAGGAATGCCTGGTCAAATACACGGCGGGATGCGAAGATACCGAATGTATGAATAAACGGAGTCAGGCCGGATGCTGCCATACCGGAAGCGATGCCGACTGCATTTGCCTCAGCGATACCTGCATTGTAAACCTGATCCGGATGAGCCTTGTCAAGTCTTCCGACATTGATGCAGCCCTTCAGGTCGCAGTCAATGTGAACAACTTTCTTGTCGGCATCCATCAGCTCAAGCACTGCATCAATATAGCCATCACGGCATGCACGTTTATCTTTCTCATGTTTTCCATCTAAAACAAAACTCATGATCATGCTCCTTTCTGCGCGCGGACTGCAGCGAGATTCTCTTCAGCTACCTTGATTGCCTCATCCCACTCTTCCTTGGACGGCTGAGAGGAATGTGCGCCTGTGGACTCAGCAAATGTTGCGCCCTTACCCTTAACGGTGTTCAGGATCAGTGCGATCGGCTTATCCTCTACTTTGTAAGCTTCCTGGATCGCATCATAGATCTGCTCAACATCATTGCCGTCTGCCACGTCGATTACGTGCCATCCGAATGCGTCGAACTTCGCGCCGATGCCCTTACCATGGCTCATGACAACATTTACATCACCGTCAAGCTGACGTCCGTTGTTGTCAACCAGGCAAATCAGGTTGTTCATCTTATAATGAGCTGCAAACTGAGCTGCCTCCCAAACCTGTCCTTCATCTGCCTCGCCGTCGCCGACGAAAACGAATGTATGGCTGTCTCTGCCCTGTGCTCTGTTGCCGAGCGCTGCGCCGACTGCCTCGCTGATGCCCTGGCCGAGGGAACCTGTTGTCAGGTCAACACCCGGAGTCATCAGATGGTCTGTATGGGACGGGAATGTGGTATGCGGCTGGTTCAGCTGATATGCATTTTCTACCGGATAGAAGCCCTTCAGGCCGAGGGTAGCATACATAACCGGTCCGCCGTGACCCTTGGAAAGAACACACCAGTCTCTGTCTTCCCATGTCGGGTTCTTCGGATCATACTTCATAACTGCACCGTACAGAACGGCATAAGCGTCTGCCAGGGACATGGATCCACCGACATGACCAAAGCCGCGAGAGCCGATGATCTTCAGCGTTTCTACACGGATTTCAGCAGCAAACTCACGCAGTTCCTGCATCTTCTGCTCTTTGCTCATAGCTTTATCTCTCCTTGCATTGATAAAAGTCAACTTGTACCTGCTCGCAAAAAGGAATTTCTGTCAGAAATATCCATTTGCACATCTTCTGTTAGTTTATACTGTTTTTCAGAAACATTCAACTGCCGATTGCAGTTTTTCGCAGTCTTTTTTTGCTGAATATCCTGCAAATCCACAATATATTGCACTCTGTGCAGAACATGCGGCGCGGGGTTTTATGACTTCCGGCGCCGCCCTGTGCTGCTGTGTACTGCCTGTCTGCTCAGAGGCAGGCTTCTTTGTATTCATTACAGGCGCAAATCTCCGCGCTTCTTACAGACGTGCGACGCCGCTCTTTCTTGCTGCCTCTGCAACTGCCTTGGAAACAGCCGGGCATACGCGCTCGTCAAATGCTGCCGGAATGATATAATCAGCGCTCAGATCCTCATCCGATACGAGATCTGCCAGTGCATGTGCAGCTGCGATCTTCATCTCTTCGTTGATATCACTTGCGCGCACATCAAATGTTCCGCGGAAAATGCCCGGGAATGCCAGTACGTTGTTAATCTGGTTCGGGAAGTCACTGCGACCTGTTGCGATAACTTTTGCGCCGGCCGCCTTTGCCTCATCCGGGAAAATCTCCGGTGTCGGGTTTGCACATGCAAACACGATCGGATCCTTCGCCATGGAGCGGATCATATCCTGGGTGACCAGACCCGGTGCGCTGACACCGATAAATACATCTGCGCCGACCATTGCATCTGCAAGAGATCCCTGGCAGTTCTCCGGATTGGTGATCTCAGCCATCTCTTCCTTGATGCTGTTCATGCCTTCTTTGCGGCCTTTGTAGATTGCGCCCCGGCGGTCACAGATCGTCAGATTCTTGACGCCTGCGGAAATCAGCAGCTTGGAAATCGCAATTGCAGCAGAACCAGCGCCGCTTACAGCAACCTTGATCTCATCAATCTTTTTGTCGACGATCTTCAGCGCGTTGGTAAGGCCTGCGAGGGAAATAACAGCTGTTCCGTGCTGGTCATCGTGGAAAATCGGAATATCACATTTCTCTTTCAGCTTTTTCTCGATCTCGAAGCAGCGCGGAGCAGCGATATCCTCGAGGTTGATGCCGCCGAAGCTGCCACTGATGAGGTATACCGTATTGACAAATTCGTCAACATCTTTCGTCTTGACACACAGCGGGAATGCATCGACGCCGCCACAGGCTTTGAACAGGACGCATTTTCCTTCCATGACCGGCATGCCGGCTTCCGGACCAATGTCGCCAAGGCCGAGAACTGCGGAACCGTCGGTGACAACCAGACACATATTTGCGCGTCGGGTCAGATCATAGCTCTTGTTGATGTCCTTCTGGATTTCCAGGCACGGCTGTGCAACACCCGGTGTGTAAGCAAGGGAGAGGTCATCTTTGGATTTGACCGGAACAGTCGCGATGACTTCGATTTTACCCTTCCATTCTGCGTGGAGTCTGAGTGATTCTTTTGCGTAATCCATGTTTTTCTCCTTATATGTTTATGTGTTTTTATTTTCGGAATATGATAATTCCGAATAGCTATTGAGTTAAACGGGGCTTTAAATTACTTATTTCTATTTACGCCGTCCATCAAAGATGTACCTCGTCTGCTCCGCGAAAATACCATCGAACCACATGCCAAGATTCTGTAAGTGTGCCGCCGATTCGTGATAGAGGAGCACTCATAGCCGGCACACTAACATCATCTAAGCATCCGTTTCTCCGGTATTTTCCATGCAAGTCGCGGCGATGGTACATACTTTGCCGTACGGCTTACACAGTTGCTGCAGACATATTATTGCGCTGTACGTTTTAGCAGGTATATAGAAGGATACTATCTTAAAAGACTAAGCAGCATCGCTTTCACCTGTGCCTGCGGCCGCTCAATATGAAACAATACCGTAAACAGCGGCCGTTCGCCGCGCCCCCAATGTGTAAGCGTGCAGCAAATACTATTTCATACGGACGCGCCTTGCGGAAAAATATCCGGAGAAACTGAGACTTAGTGGAAGTCAGTGCGCGGGCTGAGAGTTGCGCTTATAACGAACAGGCCGCGCACCTACAGACACTTAGTCTCAGGTTCGATGGGTATTTTGCGGCGCGGACGATGA
>JAFUCM010000101.1 GCA_017459675.1 Eubacterium sp. | reverse complement strand
GGAACTGCGGCAGAGAGAAGAAGAGGCACGCAGGCAGGAAGAAGAGCGGAAACGGGCACTCCGGCTTGCCGAGGAGGAGGCCGAGAAGAAACGGATTCGCAAATCACGTATGACGCTTGCCGTATTTGCGCTCACTGCAGTGATTCTCGCAGTCATTGTCGTTTTCGTGATCAGCAGTCAGCGCAAAAACAATTCATTTGAATATCAGTACCGCATGGCATCTGAGGCTTTTGAGGACGGACGGCTCGGTGAGGCGCTCGAATATGTGCAGAAAGCGCTTCAGATCCAGCCGGACAATGCAGATGCAGGACTTCTGCTCGGGATGATTTATGAGAAGAACGGTGATACAGAAAAAGCCGAACAGGCATATCTGAATGTCATCACGAAAAATCCCGACTACGTGAAAGCCTATGATTCACTTGTCCCGCTTTTTGCCGCCGGGCAGAAATATGATGATCTGCAGACGCTTCTGACCAATATCCAGAATGAGACGATCCGCGAAAAGTTCCGGGATTATATGACGTATGATGTGAATCCGTCTGTGCAGCCGGGTGTCTTTTACGAAAACACGGCACTGAAGCTGCAGTCTGAAGGCGACGGCAGTATCTATTACACAACAGACGGAACCGAGCCGGCGGAGACTTCCTTAACCTATCAGTCTGCGATTGATCTGGGAGAAGGGGAAACCATGATCCGCGCGCGCTACATCAGTCCGCAGCATATTCCGGGCAATGAATTTACAGGAACCTATTCTGTACAGCTCAGAAAAGCCAATGCTCCGGTGATTACACCGCGGTCCGGAAGCTACTCATCCATGGAAGTTCCGAAGATCACGGTAGAAGTTCCGTCCGGATATACCGCATATTACTCGTTTGATATCCGCGCGGACAAAAACAGCACCCGTTATGACGGCCCGGTTGACATGCGCGAAGGCAGTCATATCTTCTACGCACTTCTGGTAGATGAAAACGGAAAAGAAGGTGATGTTGCATCAGCAACTTATATATACTCGAAGCTGACCCCGACGCCGACCCCGACGCCGAATCAGCAGAGACCACAGTCTGTCATCACGCCGACGGCCACGCCGACGCCGACCCCGACGCCGAAACCGACAAAGACGCCAAAACCGACAAAGACGCCAAAACCGACGGCAGAACCGACTGAGGAGCCGACCCCGGAACCGACCGAAGAGCCGGAACCGACCGAGGAGGCATCACCTGATGAAGAAGCAGATGAAACCTGATCAAGCAAACGAAGCAGAAAACTTAAAGGATTCATGAAAGGAGCCAGATTAGACTATGTTTCCAATTTTGTATGCAGATAAGCTCGCTGCAAATATTTACCGCATGGTGGTCCATGCACCGCGTGTGGCAAACCGCTGCGAGCCGGGCCAGTTTATTATCGTGCGCACAGATGAAGAGGGAGAACGTATCCCGCTGACAATCTGCGACTATGACCGCGAAAAGGGAACAGTAACCATCGTGTTCCAGCCGGTTGGTGCATCTACGACACAGATGACAAAGCTCAAAGAAGGAGATGCCTTCCTTGATTTTGTCGGACCGCTCGGACGTCCGTCTGATCTTCTTGAGATGGATCCCGAAGAACTGAAGCAGAAGAAGATTATTTTCATCGCAGGCGGTGTCGGCACTGCGCCGGTATATCCGCAGGTCAAGTGGCTGCATGAACACGGCATCACTGCAGATGCCATCATCGGCGCAAAGAACAAAGACCTGGTCATTCTTGAGGATGAGTTCCGCTCTGTGTGCAATCTCTACATCACAACAGATGATGGTTCTTATGGCCGTGAAGGTATGGTTACCAAATGTCTTGAGGATCTGATTGAAAAAGAGGGCAAAGAATACAACCACTGTGTCGCAATCGGTCCGATGATCATGATGAAGTTTGTCTGTAAGCTCACAGAGAAATACAACCTTCCGACAATCGTATCCATGAATCCGGTTATGGTTGACGGCACCGGTATGTGCGGCGCCTGCCGTCTGACAGTCGGTGACGAAGTGAAATTTGCCTGTGTAGACGGTCCTGAATTTGACGGACACAAAGTTGACTTTGACCAGGCGATGAAGCGCATGACCATGTATAAGACAGAAGAAGGACGCGCACTGCTGAAAGAACAGGAAGGCGACACCCATCACGGTGGATGCGGACATTGCGGAGGTGACAAATAATGGCTGATGTATTGAAAAAAGTACCTGTCAGAGAACAGGATCCGAAAGTACGTGCTACCAACTTTGAAGAGGTGTGCTACGGCTACAACAAAGAAGAGGCAATGGAAGAGGCAACCCGCTGCATCAACTGCAAGAATCCGCGCTGCGTGCAGGGATGTCCGGTCAGCATCAATATCCCGAAGTTCATCCAGGAACTGAAGGCCGGCGAGATTGAAGCTGCCTACAACACCATCAGCGAATCCAGTGCACTTCCGGCTGTCTGCGGACGTGTATGCCCGCAGGAATCCCAGTGTGAAGGCGTCTGCATCCGCGGCATCAAGGGTGAGCCGGTTTCCATCGGTAAGATGGAGCGTTTCGTCGCTGACTGGGCGCGTGAGAACGGCATTAAGCCGAAGACTGCCGAGCAGAAGAACGGTCACAAAGTTGCTGTCATCGGTGCCGGCCCTGCAGGACTTACCTGTGCCGGTGATCTGGCCCGTCTCGGCTATGATGTCACAATCTTTGAGGCACTGCATAAAGCCGGCGGCGTACTTTCTTACGGCATTCCGGAATTCCGTCTGCCGAAGAGCGCAGTCGTCGACAAGGAAATCGAAAACGTTAAGTCTCTGGGCGTTACCATTGAAACAGACGTCATCATCGGCAAATCCGTTACCATTGATGAGCTGATGGAAAATGAAGGATTTGAGGCGGTCTTTATCGGATCCGGCGCAGGTCTCCCGATGTTTATGCATATTCCGGGTGAGAACGCAATGGGCGTCTTCTCTGCAAATGAGTATCTGACCCGCAGCAATCTGATGAAGGCTTACAACGATGATTACATGACCCCGATCCACCGCGGCAAAAAGGTCGCAGTTGTCGGCGGCGGAAACGTCGCAATGGATGCTGCGAGAACCGCACTGCGTCTGGGCGCTGAGGTTCACATTGTTTACCGCCGTTCTGAAGAGGAACTCCCGGCACGAGTTGAGGAAGTGCATCATGCAAAAGAAGAGGGCATCATCTTTGATCTCCTCTGCAATCCGGTTGAGATTCTTGTCAACGACGACGGATGGGTCTGCGGAATGAAGTGCATCCGCATGGAACTCGGCGAGCCGGATGAGTCCGGAAGAAGACGTCCGGTACCGGTAGAAGGATCTGAGTTTGTGATTGATGTCGATACTGTCATCATGTCGCTCGGAACCAGCCCGAACCCGCTGATTTCCTCCACAACAGAAGGTCTTGACGTGAACCGCAAGAAATGTATCGTTGCGAACGAAGAGACTGGCGAGACCTCCAAGAATGCTGTCTTCGCAGGCGGTGATGCTGTTACAGGTGCCGCTACCGTTATCCTTGCAATGGGTGCCGGCAAGGCTGCTGCGAAGGGTATTCATGAGTTTCTGTCGAAGTAATCAACTGTAAAAATATCATTATGATATTCGTAAGAGGGCTTGCAGAAAAAAACAAAAGAGACAAATGATTAGAAGCCGTCAATGTGCCGGTTATGAGTGCTCATCTATCACGAATCACCGGCACATCTACGGATTCTTATTAGTTGGCTCGTTGTTTTTTTGCCGCCCTCTGAGAATATCAAATGATATTATTATAATTTCATTATCACCTACAGACAGGAGCTATTTATGCTGAAAATAACGGTCGCCTGTGTCGGCAAGGTGAAGGAATCATGGATGCGCGCAGGGATCGCGGAGTATGAGAAGCGGCTCGGGCGCTATTGTAAGCTGACAACGCAGCAGGTGGCGGACGAGAAGACGCCGGACGGTGCTTCTCCTGCGGAGGAGACTGCGATTAAGGAGAAGGAAGGTCAGCGGCTTCTGTCGGTGATTCCTGATCGGGCTTTTGTGATTGCGCTGGCGATTGACGGGCGGCGTTTTGATTCACCTGCATTTGCCGCAGAGATTGAGAAGATCAGTACTGCGGGCTGCAGTCAGCTTGTTTTCGTGATCGGCGGATCGCTCGGACTTTCTGACCCGGTTCTGCGCCGCGCAGATATGAAAATCAGTTTTTCTGATATGACATTTCCGCATCAGCTGATGCGGATCATTTTACTTGAACAGATTTACAGAGGGTTCCGCATTCTGAACGGGGAACCTTACCATAAGTAATGGCGGTAATTGTATGGCGATTGCAACACCTGTTATTCATTTTATTGAGACGGAACTGACTTCGATTCCGGTTTATCAGTATGCATTTTTCAAACCGCAGGATATTGTCTTCCGCGATGTTCTCCGGATGTACTGCAAGCGCAGCTGCCGCCATTATAAAACATCCTGGTCCTGTCCGCCGGCGATTGAATCTGTGGAAAAATGTATCGCCAGATGTCTTGCCTGCGAAGACGGGATGATTTTTTCTACGATTCAGACGGATCTTCCGCGCAATCTTTCCGGAACCATGGGCGGAGAGCAGCAGCCTGTTTCTACTGCACATGAACAGGTTACCGGAAGAATTGAAGCAATTATGAAACGGGCCGGGAAATCCTGTTATACACTGACGGGAAATGTCTGTACGGTCTGCAGGTCGTGTTCCTATCCGAAAGAGCCGTGCAGATACCCGGATCTGATGCATCCCTGTATTGAAAGTCACGGGATCAGCATTGCACAGCTGGCGGATCTGTGCGGAATTGATTATTATCTGGATGACGATGCCAAAATGCAGTTCTCGATTATTTTTTTGAGCGACCCTGCATAAAGAACAGAAGGATACAGTCTATATGGCAGCAGAGATTATTGAACAGCAGATTGATATTCCGGCAGAGCATGCCGGCAATGTTTTCGGTCAGTTTGATCAGAACATCAAAAAACTGGAGCGTGTATTCGGCACGACGCTTGTTCAGCGGGACGGTGTCGTCCGGATTGTGGGACCGGCTTCCGGTGTGGAAAGTGTGCGGGAATGTCTGAAAGAGCTGATCGTGCTTGCCGCCCGCGGCAACGACATCAGCGAACAGAATGTAAACTATGTGATTTCGCTTGCGATGGAGCATAATACCGCTTCTCTTTCGGAGCTGGACAGTGATATCATCTGTCATACCATCAGCGGAAGGCCTGTAAAGCCCAAAACCAACGGCCAGAAGGCCTATGTAGATGCCATTCATGATAATATGATCACATTCGGAATCGGGCCGGCCGGAACCGGCAAGACCTATCTTGCGATGGCCATGGCAATTACTGCATTCCGGAGTGATGAAGTAAGCCGCATCATCCTGACGCGTCCTGCGATTGAAGCCGGCGAAAAACTCGGATTTCTTCCGGGTGATCTGCAGAGCAAAGTTGACCCTTACCTGCGTCCGCTCTATGATGCGCTGTATCAGATCATGGGTGCAGAAGGGTTTCAGAAAAATATGGAAAAAGGGCTGATCGAAGTCGCGCCGCTCGCATATATGCGCGGCCGCACACTCGACAATGCCTATATCATTCTGGATGAGGCGCAGAATACAACACCTGCGCAGATGAAAATGTTTCTGACACGTATTGGATTCGGCTCCAAAGTGATTGTGACCGGTGACCAGACCCAGAAGGATCTTGCCCCCGGCGTGACCTCCGGTCTGGACGTGGCCATGCGGGTTTTAAAGAAAATCGAAGGAATTGCCTTCTGTGAGCTGACCAGCCGGGATGTTGTCCGGCATCCGCTCGTTCAGAAGATCGTTGAGGCATATGAATCCTATGAAAAGAAAGCCGGCCGCGCAAAGGAGCGCACGGTCAGGCGGAAACGGAGCTGATCATGGAATTATATCTTGAAGATCTTCAGACACAGACGTTTCCATTTGATCCTGCCGAAATCGCGGAGCGTGTGGCAGCCTGCGCTCTTGAGCAGGAAAAATGTCCCTATGAGGCAGAGGTGTCACTTTCCCTTGTGGACGATGATGAGATCCATGAACTCAACCGGACACACCGGCAGATCGACCGCTCCACGGATGTTCTTTCCTTTCCGATGATTCCGTTTGCGCAGCCTGCCGAGTACGGTTTTCTCGAAGAAATGGATGACTGTTTTGATCCGGACTCGGGATTGCTTATGCTGGGCGATATTGTCATCGCCGTGCCGCATGTGTACGCACAGGCAGAGGCGTATGGCCATTCCGTCCTGCGCGAATTTGCATTTCTTGTCGCACACAGCATGCTGCATCTTCTGGGATATGATCACATGACGCCGGAAGAAGCAGAGCAGATGGAGAAAAAGCAGGAAGCGATCCTCGATGCACTTTCCATCCGGAGAGACTGACGAAGAAAATAACCTTACATGCCTGAACGCGGGTCCCGCGTGAACGTATGTGTTTGCCATAGACTCTACACAAGGAAGTACAATTATGATCACAATGACCAAAGAACAATTCAGGAAAACCGTAAAAGAACGGCGCGGCCAGGCGGCACCGATGGATCTTGCGCGCGACAGTGAAATTATTTTCCGGAAAATCAGGGAGATGAATGCCTATCTGATCGCATCCTCCATCTACTGCTATGTGGATTTTAACAATGAGGTGCAGACCAGATCATTTCTGGCACAGGCGATTGCCGAAGGAAAGCAGGTCGCCGTTCCGCGCATTGAGAAAGATGCGATGCATTTCTATTATATTGATTCCCTGCGCCAGATTGTCACAAATAAAAACGGGCTTCCGGAGCCGAAACAGAACACCGAGCGCGCAAATTCTGCCAATGCACTTGTCATTGTTCCGGGTCTGGCTTTTGATCCTTCCTGTGCAAGAATCGGTTACGGAAAAGGGTATTATGACCGTTTTCTGCGGGAAGAACGCACACACATGACAGTTGCCGTCGCGTATGATTTTCAGGTGTTTGAAGAAGTGCCGCAGGAGGAAGGAGATGTCCGCCTGCAGTGGCTGATCACCGAATCCAGACGGTTCAGGAGAGATGTGAATCTATGAGAACGACAGAGCAGATTCCGGCACAGGAGCCGGCGAGACAATTTCATTATATGGAAGTTGCCAGAGATCTTGTTCAGAAAAAGGCAGAGGAGGCAGGACGCCCCCTCTCTTTCTTCGTACAGACATTTGGCTGTCAGATGAATGCAAGAGACTCCGAGAAGCTGCGCGGCATTCTGCAGCATATCGGATTTGTTCCGGGCACGGACGAGACCGCAGATTTTGTCCTTTATAATACGTGTACGGTGCGGGAAAATGCCAACCAGAAGGTCTACGGACGCCTCGGCTATCTGCAGACGCTGAAGCGGAAAAATCCTTCCATGTTTATCGCGCTGTGCGGCTGTATGATGCAGGAGCCGGAGGTTCTGCAGACCCTGCGTGAAAAATACACATTTGTTGACCTTGTGTTCGGCACGCACAACATTTTCAGGCTTGCCGAATTATTCGTCCGCGCGATGGAACAGGATGAGATGCTGATCGATGTCTGGAAAGACACGAACCTGATCGTCGAGGATCTTCCGGTTGACCGGAAATATTCCTTCAAATCAGGCGTGAACATCATGTTCGGATGCAATAATTTCTGCTCCTACTGTATTGTACCGTATGTCCGCGGACGTGAGCGCAGCCGCAGTCCGCGTGATATTATCCGCGAGATTGAGACGCTTACTTCTGAAGGCGTGCGCGAAGTGATGCTGCTGGGACAGAATGTCAACTCCTACGGAAAAAATCTGGATCCGCAGGTGACATTTGCAGAACTCCTGGAAACCATCGCCGGAATAGAAGGGCTGGACAGAATCCGCTTCATGACTTCGCATCCGAAGGATCTGTCGGAGGATCTGATCCGGGTCATGGCGGCACATCCGAAGATCTGCCGGCATCTGCATCTGCCGCTGCAGTCCGGAAGTACAGAGATTCTGCGCCGCATGAACCGGCGGTATACCAAAGAGCAGTATCTGGAGCTGGTGGACCGTATCCGTGCAGCCGTCCCGGATATTTCACTGACAACGGATATTATTGTCGGATTTCCAGGTGAGACAGAAGCAGATTTCCAGGAGACGCTGGATGTCGTCCGGCGCGTCCGGTATGACAGCGCATTCACCTTCATTTATTCGAAGCGCACAGGAACCCCGGCGGCCGTGATGGAAAATCAGATTCCTGACGATGTGATCAAGGACCGTTTCAGCAGACTGCTTGCGGAAGTCCAGGAAATCGGCCGGGAACAGACGGCACGTTTTACCGGAAAGACGATGCCCGTTCTGGTCGAACAGCAGAATGAACAGGATCCCGCACTCGTCACAGGACGTCTGGACACCAATGCAGTTGTTCATTTTCCGGGAGATCCTTCCCTGATCGGACAAATTGTCGACGTGTATCTTGCCGAATGCCGAGGATTTTATTACCTCGGAGAAATGCAATAAAAAGGAGTACCGTTTTGCCACTTTCACCCATGATGCAGCACTACCTGCAGACAAAAGAAGCTTATCCGGACTGCATCCTGTTTTACCGTCTCGGAGATTTCTACGAGATGTTTTTTGAGGACGCACAGGTCACGGCCCGGGAACTCGAACTGACGCTGACCGGAAAACAGTGCGGTCTGCCGGAACGGGCGCCGATGTGCGGCGTCCCGTATCACGCAGTCGATACCTATCTGGCGCGGCTGGTGGAAAAAGGCTACAAGGTTGCCATCTGTGAACAGGTTGAAGATCCAAAGCTGGCAAAGGGCATGGTGAAACGTGAGGTTGTGCGTGTCGTGACGCCCGGAACCATGCTCAATGCAGAGGGACTGGATGAGGCGCGCCACAATTATATTATGAGCATCGTCTCAATGACAGATGTTTTCGGACTGGCGGTTGCCGACGTTTCAACCGGTTCCTGCCTGGTGACGGAAATTGCGGAGCGGGATGCGCTGTCGGATGAAATTCTGAAATTTATGCCTTCAGAGATTCTCTGCAACCAGTCCTTCTTTGTCTCCGGCATTGATATTGACGATCTGAAAAACCGTCTGCACATTACCTTCTCCACACCGGAAGAGTGGTATTTTGACCAGGATGCCTGTGAGAAAATTCTGAAAAAACATTTTCATGTCGGAACGCTGAAAGGCCTCGGCATCACAGATTTTCCCTGCGGTGTAACGGCTGCAGGTGCACTGTTTACCTATCTGTATGAGACCCAGAAATCTGATATGCGTCAGATCACGGAGATTACACCGTATTACGCAGACCGCTTCATGCTGCTGGATTCTGCGACACGGCGCAATCTGGAGCTCACCGAGACGCTGCGCGAAAAACAGAAACGCGGATCTCTGCTCTGGGTTCTGGACAAGACAAAAACCGCCATGGGCGCAAGACTTCTCCGTACCTGGGTCGAGCAGCCGCTGGTTGACAAAAATGAAATTGTACGGCGGCATGCTGCTGTCGAAACACTTTGTTCTGCGCCGATGGACCGCGATGAACTGCGGGAGTACCTGCAGCCTGTCTATGATCTGGAGCGCCTGATCAGCCGGATTGTGTACCAGTCGGCAAATCCGCGGGATCTTGTCGCATTCCGCAGCTCGCTGGAAATGCTGCCGCACATCCGCGCTGTCACAGAGAAGCTGGCGGATCCGCTGCTGCAGGAGCTGCTCGCAGATCTGGACCCGCTTGAGGATCTTTGCAGTCTGGTTCAGGATGCGATTGTCGATGAGCCGCCGCTGGCCATGAAGGAAGGCGGCATTATCCGGGACGGCTATCACGAGATGGTCGACCAGTACCGCAGAGCCGGCCGGGACGGAAAGCAGTGGATGGCAGAGCTGGAAGAGGCAGAACGGGAGCGTACCGGGATCCGGACGCTGCGAATCCGCTTCAACAAAGTATTCGGCTACTGTATCGAGATCACAAATTCGTTCAAGGACAAGGTTCCGGAAGACTATGTGCGGCGTCAGACTCTGACCAACGCCGAGCGCTACACGATGCCGAAACTCAAAGAGATGGAGGAGACCATCCTCGGTGCGGAAGAGCGGCTCAGCGGCCTTGAATATGAATTGTTTTCTGAGATCAGAAATAAGATCGCCGCTGAAGTTGTGCGGATCCAGAAGACTGCAGCCGCAGCCGCGGCACTGGATGTACTTGCCTCCTTTTCGTTCGTGGCAGAACGAAACCAGTATGTGCGCCCTGTGATGCGCACTGACGGCGTCCTGACAATCCGGGACGGCAGACATCCCGTGGTCGAACAGATGCTCCGGGATGATCTGTTTATACCAAATGACACGATGCTCGATAAGAAGGAGCAGCGCGTTGCAATTATCACGGGACCGAATATGGCCGGAAAATCAACCTATATGCGTCAGTGTGCACTGATTGTACTGATGGCACAGATTGGTTCTTTTGTTCCGGCAGCTTCCGCAGAAATCGGCGTCGCCGACAGGATTTTTACCCGTGTGGGCGCCTCCGATGATCTCGCCAGCGGCAAAAGTACCTTTATGGTTGAGATGAACGAAGTGGCCAACATTCTGCGCAATGCAACAGCTGACAGCCTTCTGATTCTCGACGAGATCGGTCGCGGAACCAGCACATTTGACGGTCTTTCGATTGCATGGGCTGTTGTAGAATACATCGCCGATCAAAAGAAAATCGGGGCGCGGACCTTATTTGCGACACATTATCATGAGCTGACAGAACTGGAAGGCGCGATTCCCGGCGTCCAGAATTACTGTATTGCCGTCAAGGAGCGCGGCGACGATATTATTTTCCTGCGCAAAATTGTCCGCGGCGGCGCAGACCGCAGCTACGGGATTCAGGTGGCACGTCTGGCGGGTGTTCCCGCGCCGGTCCTTGAACGCGCGGAGGAGATCTCAGAGCAGCTGCAGGAGAGCGATATCATCCGCCCGGAAAAAGCAATCCTGCCGGATACCGCCGGCATTCAGCTCTCTCTGTTTGACACTGTGCGGGAATCCGGCCGGCCCGGTACAGCCTCGCAGGCTTCCGATCATCACCGGAAGACAAAGAAAGAACGCGCGCAGGAAAAAGTACTGGAGGAGCTGAAGGCAACCGATCTGATGCGGATGACGCCGATGGATGCGCTGAATCTGCTGTATAAGATGCAGAATGAGATTCTTTAAAGGTTTTAGGTTTATTTATGGGCGAAATACAGATTCTCGATAAAAATACGATCGATCAGATTGCTGCAGGCGAGGTGGTTGAGCGGCCGGCTTCGGTTGTTAAGGAGCTGGCAGAAAATGCCATTGATGCCAGTGCCACAGCCATTACGGTTGAGGTCCGTGACGGCGGTGCATCTCTGATCCGGATTACGGATAATGGCGGCGGCATTCCTGCTGATCAGGTGCGGCTGGCTTTCACACGCCACGCCACCAGCAAGATCCGGAAACTCGATGATCTTGTACAGATTTCTTCCCTGGGATTCCGCGGAGAGGCGCTCGCGAGCATTGCCTCTGTCGCACGCGTCGAACTGATCACGAAAACGCCGGAGTCGCTTACCGGCACCCGGTACTGTATCGAGGGCGGCGAAGAGAAGGAGATGGAGGAAATCGGGGCGCCCGGCGGCACGACCTTTCTGGTCCGCAATCTGTTTTACAATACGCCGGCGCGTGCACAATTTCTGAAATCCGCCGGCGCAGAAGGGAACCGGATAGCTGCCGTGGTTGAGGATCT
>JAFUCM010000100.1 GCA_017459675.1 Eubacterium sp. | reverse complement strand
GAACAATGAATTTTACCTGCAGAGAACCCTGCATGATACGCTCTATGAGCTCCCGTTTTCCAGTGAGTCCGACGGAACCCGCAAGCTGTTTGCCGCTCTTCCGGTCATCCTGATGGCCCGGAAGGAGGGACGTCTGGTAATCGTTGATGAACTGGATGCCAAGCTGCATCCGAAGCTTCTCCGCTATGTCATCCGGCTTTTTACAAACCCGGAGATCAACAAAAACGGAGCTCAGCTGCTCTTCACTTCGCACGACATGTCCACAATGAAGAACAGCATCTTCCGCAGGGACGAGATCTGGTTTGCCGCTTTAAATTCGGAAAACAGCAGTGAGGTCTATTCTCTCTCTGAGCTCCGCAAGGAGAATAACGATCCTATCAACAATACCGCAGCTTATGATAAGCAGTATCTGGAAGGTCGGTATGGGGCTGACCCCTACCTCAGGAATATGCTGAGCTGGGAGGTGTGACAATGAGCCGTAAGCCTCCTAAAAAATCGGACATGGGCAAATCCTGGATGAAGCCCCGTCGTGATTCCCGGCAGATGATCTCTCCGGAATATCATCTGATTGTTTCCGAAGGGACAAAAACCGAACCAAAGTATTTCGAGAAAATCAAAGAGACGATTGATGCCAAATACCGTGATCGCATCCATCTGGATATCTCGGGCAAAGGCGACAACACGATAAACCTCTTTAATCGAGCGGTGAAAGACGTGGCCCGGAGCAACAACGTTTATAAGCATGTCTGGCTAGTCTTTGACAAGGACGATTTCCCGCCTGAGAACTTTGACCGTACTGCAGAGATATGTGCCGCAGAAAGCACAGACGAAACCAGGTATCATCCCATATGGTCCAACCAGTGCATCGAGCTATGGTTTCTGCTCCATTTCATGTTCCTGCAGGCAGACCTCCATCGGGATGAATACTGGCCGAAACTTACCGAAAGCCTGAAGTCAAGAAACCTTGGAGCCTATTATAAAAACCGGACGGATATGTTTGATGTCCTCCGGCCTTACATGGATGATGCGATCCGAAACGCAAAGATGTTGGAAGAGATTAATACAGGAAAGACACCCAGCAGATCCGCCCCCGGAACGATGGTCCATCATCTGGTTGAAACTCTGAAGCCATACCTGTAATTTTACTGTAATTTTACTGTAATTCTCCCATAATAACAGTATGTGTTAAAGATGCCCCGGCCTTCCGGCCGGGGCATCCTCTCTTCCATCCTGTCAAGTGCTCGTATCTCTACACTTCTTTACATATTTTCTGCCTCAAATGGTGTCAAAACTGGTGTCAGACCGCTTTTCCTATGCCCACAGTGCCTGATTTTACGTGGTTTCCTGCACTTTTCTTAAAATCCTGCCGTGACAGGGAAATATACATCATCTTCCTCTCCGCGCACATCAATGTCATACTTACCCATATCATAGAATACTTCTTTTTTCTCATATTCAGCTCCGGCAAACGAGAGAAACGGTCCCGTGTCACAATTTTCGCCGGTTAATCCCGCACCGACAAGAGATATCTGATTGATCAATCCGGTAATGTCATCTGTCGTCAGAACATCCTCCTCCACATCGACAACGGCCTCCCCTGTCCCGCTGCGCAAAAGATAAGTGCCGCTGTCATACACAGGGAAAACCATTTGACTGTGTGACTGTTTTTAATTATTTCCATAGTCTTCATATCAATCCTTGTTTTCTGCATTTCTCCGACTGCAGTCATAGCAAAACTCTTCTGTTATCTTATTCTAAAAAAAATCACTCCCGCACAAGGTATTTTACTATGCATTCCGAACATCCGCAATTTCTGTTATTATTTACATGAGAAACACCTTTACATGTCTTGCCGGGATCTGATTTTATGAACACAAAAATATTTCGTCAAATATTCCATTTTCTGTTCGCCGTTTTTCTGTCCGTAGGTATCTTTCAAACTTCTGCCTCCGTGCAGGCAGCTGCACCGCTCATGACTGTAACTGCACTTGATTATGGCTCAGACCGGGGCGAAGGCGGCGATACAGTCCTGGTCTCCTCCGGCGGAAAACATCTCCTGATGGATACCGGAAATTATGATGATACCAACAAGTAAATCCGCTATCTGAAATCGCACCGTATCAGGAAACTCAGCCTGTATCTCTCCCATTGGCATGAGTCAGTAGGGACGTATCGACACGCAAATAAAGAGCCATAATTTTATTCGAACAGACTGCTCAATCAGGGATCGTAATTTACATTACCATGTATTTTAATCGTTTGTATTCCGTATTCTCACACAGCAGGGGGTATCCACTTTTTCTATGTACCCGGTCGCCGAAACAGTTCCGTCTTCATGAACTGCCAGTGTCTCAAGCTCATCGGTGTCTTTGCTTCCGATAATGAGAAAACGTCCGTCTTCTGTCAGATAAAATCCTCTTGGCTCTGTGCGGTTCATCGGATAAATCTGTTTCATCGCCAGTTTTCCGTTCTCAGCATCCACATCATAAACGACCAGATCATTTAGCCCGCGGTTTGTCAGATACAGCCATCTGCCGGAAGGATGGATGTGAATATCGCACGGCATAATGATGCAGTCCTTCGGCTGCTCCACGCTGACGCCGGTCGTCTGTACCAGCCAGAAGCTTTCTTTCTCCAGGTCATATTCAAAGACACTTACGGAAGACTCCACCTCATTTGTCATATATACAAACGGTCTGGACGGATGCACGGTGAGATGCCGCGGCGCCTGGCCAAGCGCCACCTGTACCGTGTGTACGCGGCGCAGGATGCCATGTTCACGGTCTATCCTGCACAGATAGACCTGATCTGTTCCGCGGTCAGAAGCCAGAAACAGATCATCACTTAAGAATACGACACAATTACCTTGTATTGTTCTCTATTATTGCCAGGTCTTCCAGACATCAGGTGCATATCCTACAGTGGCCTGACGTCCATTCCGGACAATCGGCTGGCGAATAACACCCTGGTTTTCATACACCTTCTCCGCACGTTCGTCTGCAGAAATATAGGTGACCAGTGCAAGCAGATCTTTATCTTTGCATTTCGGATCAATCATCTCGTCTATGCCGCCTACAGCCTGTATCACAGAATTGAACTCACCTCTGCTGAGCCCCTTCTCTTTCAGATCGACAGATTGGAATTTAATACCGCGCTCTTTGAAAAAGCGCTCTGCTTTTCGTGTGTCAGAACTCTTCTTCGTCCCGAATATTTGAATATTCATGTATTTTTCTCCTGCTGCTCATAGTGGTAAACACACATCCCTTTTTCTGCCATGTACCTAGTTTTTAGATGCTTCTTCCCAGTTCAAATATAAAATTGAAATCCTCTTTACACCTGAATCTGGCAGGACCGCATAGTCTCAAGTGCCGCCAGATGTTTCTCCGGCGTAACTCCCGCACAGCATGAAGCATCCACTGAGATTTTTACCTCCGGCATGGCTGCCTTCAGCAGCAGCGCATTTGATACCACACAGATGTCTGTACAAAGCCCGATCAATTCCAGTTCGATCTCTTCCTTTTCCGAAAGCTTTGCAAGATCAGCCGCCAGTTGTATACTGCCGAATGTTGGTTTCTCATATATCACCGCACCGTCAAGTAACTCCGCAATATCAGCACGTATCTTCCAGCCTTCTGTCCCCTTGATGCAATGTGGAACAGGCAGATATTTACCTTCCTGCGTATTCATATAGTTTTCCGTATGTGTATCCATTGTGGCAATAACATCCTCCACAGGATATGAACGAATCTTTTCTTTTACTGCATCCACTATCTTTACTGCCTCAGGTGTACCGAGTGCTGCATCGATAAAATCGTTTTGCATGTCAATAACAATTAGTATTTTTTTCATAGTTCTCTTTTCGTTATTTATGTCGGACAGATACTTATCCTTTTTTCTCCCGGATAAAAATGTAGTTCTCACCGGTTGACAGACACTCTCGGAACGAGTAGCCGCTCCAGTTGAATTCTTTCATCTCTTCTGGATCAGTCACCTTATTCTCAGCCATAAAGCGGACCATCTCGCCTCTGGCCATTGTGGTGCCATATAGGTATACTGGATTCCGTCATAGGCGAGGAGCGCAGGCGTCAGGTTCTGCACAAGATCCATATTCCGGAAGCGTTCGTAGTTTTCCTCAGCGATCTTATCATTACACATCCAGAGTTTCTTGGCTTCCGCATAGGAAAGCGCCCGGATCCATTCTTTCAGTTTATCCGCATCCGACAGAAAGACGGGCAGGTCAAGGAACATCAGGCCGTCTGTGTCTGTCTTCATTTTCTTTGCCGGGGAAATAATGATCTTCATTCCAATACGTCCAGCATCTGTGCCGCGTTGTCTTTCGGTTTAACTGCACCAAAAGCGTTGACAATGATCCCGTTCTCATCGATCAGGTATGTTGTACGGACCAGCCCCTTGGTCGGCTTCCCTTCTTTATCTTTCCTAAGCACGTCGTACGCACGGATCACTTCCAGTTCCGTATCTGACAGAAGCGTAAACGGAAGCCCGTGTTTTTCCTCAAACTTCTTATGCGATTCCACACTGTCCTTACTTACTCCGAGGACAACCGCTCCCTTTTCCCGCAGCTGCGGATACAGGTCACGGAAATTGCAGGCCTGACTGGTACAGCCACTCGTCATATCCTTCGGGTAAAAATACAGAATCACTTTCTGTCCGCGGTAATCCGCAAGCGATTTCATCTCTCCGTTCTGATCCGGCAGTGTAAATTCCGGTGCCTTGGTTCCAATCTCCAGCATAGATATCTCCTCCGTAACCTTACTATTTTAATCTGTCATCCATTACTTTAATTGCTTCTTCCTGCCGTAATCCATGGAGATCAATTTTAACAAACGATTCGCTCATATAATCCTGCCCCCACATGCTGACTTGCGTGAGTTAACATTTGATGTTACTTCATCGTATTACAATGTCTGATAAAGTGGGTCGCTGGCGCGGCAACACCACCACTAGAGGAATTGTCAGCTCCCAGAAATCTGACAAAGTCCATTCAGCACATCAAATACAGTTCCGGATACTTCTCCGTCCTCACCGATGGCTTTTGACGGATATCTTTCTTCGAAGTAATAGAGAATCTCCATCTGTGTGCCGTCAAGATACTCGATCGCCGCACGGATCACATGTTCCGGCACGCCATAATATGCTTCTGCAATCGATCCGGTGATCGCGCCGATTGTATCGCTGTCTCCTCCTACAGAGATTGCTGTCTTTATAGCGTCTTCAAAATCAGTTGACTCGAAGAAAGCTTCCAGTGCAACCGGTACGGATCCCTGGCAGGAAACATCAAACGTGTACTTCGGCCGGATCTGATCAATCGTGAAATCGATGTGATAGTAGTTTTCCAGTATATAATTCCTGATCTCTTCCCTGCTTCTGCCTTCTCTTGCAAGAAAAATTGCTGCAGCTGTGGCTTCCGCCCCCTTCATCCCTTCCGGATGATTGTGCGTAACTTTCGTTACCTTGGCCGAGAGTTCCTTGGCCTCTTCCAGGTTCTGTGCCGCATATCCGCAGGGACCGACGCGCATCGCGGAACCATTTCCGAAACTGTTGTATGGCTGTGGATCATCTGCAAAAATCCATCTGTAGAAATTGCCGCCATATCCGGCGTTCTTGTAGACCCGTCCCAGCTCCTGCATACACGAAACAGCCCGCGCCGACAGGTCCGTAAAATCTCCTGTTGATTCCAGAATTGCCTTTGCAATCGCAAGCGACATGATACTGTCATCTGTCGGCCTGCATCTCTTATGGAACAGCTTTATTTTCTTCGACTTGTAATTATTCCACTCAAATCTGGACCCTGCGATATCTCCAATAATTGCTCCGATCATATCATTATCCTCCTATGAAAAATAGGTAGTGTCAAATTCACTACTTGTTTATTGTTCCAAAACCTTGTTTTTTCGGGAGATACATATAAAAAGAGCATTGACCT
>JAFUCM010000099.1 GCA_017459675.1 Eubacterium sp. | reverse complement strand
TGATAATGTTTAGCTAATTCATTCAATCCAAGTGCATCAACTTGTAATAAAGATGCCATTTGATCAATAAAAGCTCCTGCAATATTCGAAAATTCTCGATACGAGGATATAAGTTCTTGCAATGTGACAAAATGCATTGTATAATACATTCAATTGTTTTTTGGAGGTTTGCAGTATGAATCTTTTGCTCACAGCTGATGCTTCCGCCGCAGGCGGCGGAATGTCCATGATTATTATGTTGGTCGCAATGTTTGCGATCTTCTATTTCCTGATTATTCGTCCTGAGAATAAGAAAAAGAAGAAGACTGAAGAAATGCGCAGTTCCTTGTCTCTGGGTGACGGAATCACGACGATCGGCGGTATTACCGGGAAGATCGTCCAGATCACGGAGGATACCATCACATTTGAAACCGGTGAGGATCGTGTGCGTCTCCAGGTGAAGAAGTGGGCCATTTCGACAACGGACAAAATGGAAGCAGCGGAAGCAGCCGCCGCACAATCCCGCGGGAAAAAGTAAGTTAAAAACAGCGTCTTCAGACGCTGTTTTTTCATTCCGATTGGCTTCTTAATCTTTTGTTGACGTAATCTCATAACCACATCTTGGGATATCCATCCTATTCCGCATCAAGATTTAGCCGCTGTTCAGTTTCCGTATCGTTTTCCGTCATTGATTTCATGCAGTTTACACAAATTTACATAATCCCTTCAAAACTCAAAGAAACCTCTTGAATTTTACACCAAAATGTAATATATTGTAACTACTATGATTATGTAACCCTCAACAGACGGAAGAAGGCTTCATGAATATGAAGAATGTGGACATACTTGCGCTATATCGGGAATATCTGATCACAGAGCGGGATGCCTCAGAGAACACCATGAGTTCTTACATGCGGGATCTAAGGCAGCTTCAGGAGTATCTGCAGCAGGAGAATGGAAGTACACTTCAGGAAGTGAACGATACAGACCTTCAGGCTTATATCGAGCATCTTCGGGAAGCAGGGAAGTCGGTCTCTACAATTGCCCGGAACATCGCTTCGTGGAAGAACTTTTACCAATATCTGATTCTGCAGAATCTTATAAAGGAGAATCCGGCGCGTTCGCTTTCTGCGGGAAAAGCAGAGCATAAGCTTCCGGAGATTCTGACAAATAAGGAAGTTGAGCTCCTTCTGCAACAGCCGAAAGCAACCGATGCCAAAGGCACCCGCGACAAGGCTATGCTGGAACTGATGTATGCCACCGGAATCCGGGTCAGCGAACTGATTGATCTGAATGTTAGCGATGTAAACCTTCCTTCAGGTAACATTCGGTGTTTCAGCAAGAACCGGGAGCGTTTTATCCCGATGTATCCCTATGCCGTATCTATTCTTCGGGATTATATGGATCATGTACGTGCGTCCCTGGTTTCTTCATCAGAGAATGAAGCTTTATTTGTCAACATGAACGGCGAGCGTATGTCGCGTCAGGGATTCTGGAAGATTATCAAGTATTACCAGAACAAAGCAAAGATCAAGAAGGACATTACACCTCATATGCTGCGCCATTCCTTCGCGGCTCATTTACTGGAAAACGGTGCAGATCTGAAGTCAGTGCAGAAGATGCTTGGACACTCTGATATCTCGTCTACCTTGTTTTATACTCAGCTGGTACCAACCTCAATACGGGATGTCTATCAGAACGCTCATCCCAGAGCTTAAAGGGCATAAGAAAGAAACGCTGGCACTCTGTCGGCGTTTCTTTCTTATGCTTGCAAGGGCTATAGAAATATGCTAATATGGGCGAGGAGTGTGATATTGTTTGAGAATCATTGGAATCGATCCGGGAATCGCGACCATCGGCTTCGGTATTGTTAATTATCAGAATAACCGCTGTATCCTGGAAAAATGCGGTGTCATTACGACCCCCGCTCATACGAGTCTCTCTTCCCGTCTGAGCAGAATCTACTCTGACCTTCTTGAACTTCTGCAGATGTTCAAACCGGATGCGGTTTCCATTGAGGAACTGTTCTTTACGAATAATATCACCACCGGGATTCCGGTCGCACACGGGCGAGGGGTAATTCTGCTGGCGTGTGAACACGAAGGAATACCGATTTTTGAATACACCCCCTTGCAGGTCAAGCAGGCTGTCACCGGTTACGGCCGGGCGGAAAAGAAACAGGTGATGGAAATGGTTCGCAGAATCTGCTCGCTTGCCGCCGTACCAAAACCGGATGATGCGGCCGATGCAGTCGCTCTGGCAATATGCCATGCAAGGAGTTCTACCTCATTGCTGATGAACGAAGGAGCACCCAATTCATGTTCTACTATCTGAAAGGAACTGTGGCTGAAATCGGACAGAGCAGCCTTGTGCTCGATGTCAACGGAATCGGCTTTTTCATCAATACGTCCCTTAAAACCATTTCTTCCGTAAAGGCTTCCGAGCCCGCCAGGCTGTATATATCCGAATCCATCGGTGAGAGCAACTTTGACCTGTATGGATTTGCTGATCTGCAGGAAAAGCGCTTTTTTGAACTGCTCATCTCAGTATCGGGAGTAGGACCGAAAGCTGCCATATCGCTTCTCTCATCTCTTAATACGGATACCATGATCATGGCAATCGTCAATGACGACGCAAAGGCATTGACGGCAGCACCGGGGATCGGGAAAAAGATCGCCCAGAGAATCATCCTTGAACTACGCGATAAACTTGGAGCTGAAGTGCCTTCCATGGCAGCGGCTGTCTCTTCCGTCGGCGGAAACACCGCCAATCTCGCCAGTGGAGGCAATGCGGTATCGGATGCAATAGCCGCGCTGTCTGTCCTTGGTTACAGCACGGCTGAAATCACGCCGATCATCAAGAACGGAGACTGGACCGGTATGGAGGCAGATCAGATCATTCGTCTCGTTTTGAAAAACATGATCTAATTGTTTCACAGGGAGTAATTCATGAGTATTAGCTTTTCTGAAGATACGGAACATACACAGCTTACCAGTGCCATCTCTCTTCCTGAAGACCGGGCAGAAGGCTCTCTGCGTCCAAAAACGCTGGGTGAATACATCGGGCAGAAGAAAGCAAAAGACAATCTGAAGATTTTCATCGATGCCGCAAGGATGCGAAACGAGCCGCTGGATCATGTTCTGCTGCACGGACCTCCGGGGCTTGGGAAGACCACACTTGCTGCGGTAATAGCCAATGAGATGAACGTCAACATGCGGATTACCTCCGGTCCTGCAATTGAGAAGCCGGGTGATCTGGTGGCATTGCTGACGAATCTGTCGGAAGGGGATATTCTGTTCGTAGATGAAATACATCGCCTGAATAGAGCTTATGAAGAGATCCTTTACCCCGCGATGGAGGATTTCGCAATTGATATTATTCTGGGTAAGGGGCCTTCCGCCAATTCCATTCATCTTGATCTTCCTCACTTTACCCTTATCGGAGCGACCACACGCTCCGGTCAACTGACAGCACCTCTGCGCGACCGTTTTGGCGTGACGCTTCGTCTGGAATTATACAGCCCGGAGGAATTACAGGAGATCGTTGAGCGCTCCGCCTCCATTCTTCATGTTGAAATTGATCCGAAGGGTTCCTATGAAATCGCGTCACGCTCAAGAGGTACGCCGCGTATCGCAAACCGATTGCTCCGACGGGTGAGAGATTTTGCACAGGTTCGAGCAGACGGAGCTATCACCAGAGAGGTGGCGGATGCTGCACTTCTTAGCCTGGAAGTGGATCAATACGGCCTCGATGCGATCGACCGCCGTATGCTGAGAAGCATTATTGATTATTACGGCGGCGGTCCGGTTGGCCTGGATACACTTGCGGCGACAATCAATGAGGATGCGGTTACGCTGGAAGATGTATATGAACCGTATCTTCTGCAAAATGGCTTCATGACCAGAACACCGAGAGGGAGATGTGTCACCAGAAAAGCTTATGAGCATCTCGGCCTTGTATTTTCCGGGAATGAGCAGCTGGAGTTTTGAGCATTATCCAAGAAAAAGTCTGTGATATGAATAAAAAATCTATTGACTTTGAATGAATGTGTTGTATAATATGGTTTGGAATTTGATGGACTTTGTTCCTTCATGTTCCATTGTCTCTGTTTGACGCAGCATTGAATCCTCATAGAGTTTTGTTTCCTCTGGTCAGGCGATAGGGATGCTGGCGCACAGAAACTTCATTATGGCGTTTTCAGTGTGAACTGATCGCAAATATAGCCCAGAAGGGCACAAACAAAAAGAGAGGATTAGAAATGTACGAAGACAAGACCTTAGTTTGCAAAGAGTGTGGAAAAGAATTTGTGTTCACCGCCGGTGAGCAGGAGTTCTATGCAGAGCGTGGTTTCCAGAATGAGCCGCAGCGCTGCAAGGCATGCCGTGACGCTCGCAAGAATGCTGCCCGCGGTCCCCGGGAGTTCTTCACTGCTGTATGTGCCGCATGCGGCGGAGAGGCCAGAGTTCCTTTCGAGCCGAAGTCTGATCGCCCCGTATATTGCAGCGAGTGCTTCGCGAGAATGAGAGAGCAGGCTTAATCTTTACGATTTAAAAAGGGGCGCAGTGATGCGCCCTTTTTTTATGTGAAAGGAGCAAATCACCATGGAAATCACAAGGGATACCGTCATCGGTGAAATCGTGGAAAACTGTCCGCAGGCGATGCCGGTCTTTCAGGAAATCGGCATGCATTGCCTTGGCTGTGCTATGGCAAGCGGAGAAACTGTTGAGCAGGCCTGTGCCGCACACGGGGTCGATCCGGATGAGTTTCTGGAGTATCTGAAAAAGTACCTCGAAACCGCATAAGACAGATCAGCCGGCATGCGTCCGGCTGTTTTTTATATGGAGTTAGGAGTTGTGATGAATAAACGCCTGGATTTGCTCTATGAGATGATTCCTGACAACGGCCGGGGTGTAATTGACGTTGGTACCGACCATGGCCAGATACCGATTCGTCTTGCTGTTTCCGGCTACAAAGGTCATATTCTTGCTTCCGATGTTGCGGAAGGGCCTTTGAAAACAGCTCGTTCCGCTGCTCATATCGCAGGAGTGGAGAAACGTATTCAATTTCTGCTTTGTGACGGTCTGGACATGTGCCCCGAGGAAGAGGTCTCGGATATTCTGATTGCCGGGATGGGTGGAGATACCATCTGTGGGATTCTGGATCGCGCGGAATGGCTTAGCTCTGGCCGATACCGTCTTATTCTTCAACCGATGACGAAGCCGGAAGTCGTACGATACTGGCTAATCCACAATAAGTTTTCAATTGACCTGGAAGCAGTTGCGCGGGAAGACCAGCATGTCTATCAGATGTTCCGTGCCGTGCCGGGACACAGCAAAAGCATGAGTGATGCCGAATATCTTATCGGCAGCGGTTCTGTGCCTCGAAGAGGGGATAAGATCAGCTTTGTAATCGATCAGCAGCTGCGAACGATTACAAAAAAGCTGAACGGCTACCCAACGCAGAAGGCAGCGGAATCACCTGAATACGCTTTTTATCTGAACATGAAAAGAGAACTGGAAGAATTGAAGGCTTCCATTCAGTCCAAGGAGTTTGGCAATGGCTAAAGAGAGAACAATCTATGTCTGTTCCGAATGCGGTTCGGAAACACCAAACTGGGCAGGGAAGTGCCCTGCATGCGGTTCCTGGAATACCCTGAAGGAATTAAAAATAACAGCAGGAAGGACGAAAAACCGACAAGTCAGTTCATCCGATCCGGAAATACGTCCGAAAAGAATCGCTGACTTATCTCTGGCGGAAGAACTGCGTTTTATGACAGGGATTCCGGAGCTGGATCGCGTACTGGGAGGCGGAGCTGTAAATGGATCACTGAATCTGATCGGTGGCGCTCCGGGAATCGGCAAATCCACACTGCTGCTGCAGATGTGCGGAGCAGTTGCGTCTAATTCTGTTGTACTCTATATCACCGGCGAAGAAAGCGAACGCCAGATCAGACTGCGGGCTGATCGACTGCATGTTTCCGGAGATCAGCTGTATGTATTTGCAGAGACGGATCTGGACCGTATTGTCACTGCGATTGAAACGGTCAGTCCGGATATCGTGATCATTGACTCAATCCAGACTGCCTCAGATAATTCAGTGCAGTCTACCCCCGGCAGCATGACCCAGATCAGAGAATGCACCATGCGTATTATGCGTCTGACAAAAGAAAAAGGGCTGACGGTCTTTCTGATCGGGCATATCACAAAGGACGGAACCATAGCAGGACCTAAGATCCTGGAACATATGGTAGATTGTGTGTTATATTTTGAGGGAGAACAGGATACCAGTTTCCGGATTCTCCGCGCGGTAAAAAACCGCTACGGATCCACCAATGAAATCGGAGTTTTTGAAATGGAAGCGAACGGACTTCGCTGTGTCGATAATCCTTCTGAGATGCTTCTGTCCGGTCGTCCCGAACACGCTTCCGGAACATGCGTTACCTGCGTCATGGAGGGAACACGCCCGATTCTGGCGGAGATTCAGGCGCTGGTGACAGCAAATCCGAGAAACAATGCCTCAAGAAGAAGCAATGGGATCGATTACAATCGCTCTGCGATGCTACTGGCGGTACTTGAAAAGCGTGGAGGACTGCCGGTTGCAAACTGTGATACCTATATCAACGTAGTCGGCGGACTGTATCTGGAGGAACCGGCTGCCGATCTTGCAACAATGCTGAGCCTTGCATCCAGCTACCTTGACAGACCGGTCGGCGATGATCTCGCTGCAATCGGTGAAATCGGGCTTTCCGGTGAGCTGCGGCAGGTGAGCGCGCTCAATCAGCGCCTTTCAGAAATTGCCCGACTTGGTTTCAAGCGTTGTATGATTCCCGCCGGCGGACGGGAACGTGCCGAACAGATTCCGGGATTGCAGCTGATCCCGGTCAAGAATGTGAGGCAGGCCATATCCGTCGTCCTCGGAAAGGGAGAGCGTCAGGTGGAGAAGAGTCCGCATCAGGTCTGATCAGCAGCCATCCTGATTACTGTAATCATGTGTCAGCGAACAGGGATTTGTCAGTTTTGCTGATGTTTGTGACCAATGGGATTTGCCATCGCCGCTTCCCGAAGAGCTGCATTATCCAGATGGGTATAGATCTGTGTCGTGTTGAGGTTGCTGTGCCCGAGAACTTCCTGAAGAGCACGCGTATCGACGCCGTTTTTCAGCATCAGCGTAGCAGCGGTATGGCGGAGTTTATGCGGAGAATACCTGCTTGCATCCAGACCGGCCATTTTCAACTTCTTGTCCAACATTTTCTGGACACCGCGTACGCTGATTCTTCGGTTATCACGACTGATGAATAATGCATTCCGATCTTCCGGAACGACTTTTTCAGGATTCCTGACAGTCAGATAATCATCAATTGCTTCCCGGCAGCCTTCTGCAAAAAAAACCACACGTTCTTTGTTTCCTTTGCCGATTACACGAAGATGATCCTCATACACGTCTGTGACGTTAAGCGAAACAAGCTCAGATACACGCAGGCCGCAGCTCAGCAGAATCATCAGCATACAGTAATCTCTTAGACCGTAGGTTCCGTCGCATACGCTGAGCAGGGCTTCACATTCTGATTCCTCCAGATATCGCGGAAGTGATGCCTGACGTTTCGGCATGTCAAGTTCTTGACAAACATTGTAGTCCAATAAATGACGCTTGACCGTCAGATACTGGAAAAAGGATTTCACGGAAGAAGTGCGACGACAACGGCTGGCTGCAGACAGCGCATTGGATGAATTCATCATTTCCGGAGAAAAAGACTGATACCGATAGAGTTCTTCGATTTTAATTTTCTTGATAAAATCGAGATCAACATCTGTGATATCTATCTCAGAAAACGGTATAGACGGATCTACAAGTTTACGGCGTCGTTTTAAAAAACGAAAAAGGATTTTCAGATCAAGATAGTATCCCGCGATGGTTTGATCGGAATGACCGCGTACGGTAGAATGATATTCCAGAAACTCCATAAGAATATCTGGCGCATCGGTTATCTGATCCAGGTTCATAAATAGCTCCTTCCAAGTTCGTTTAATTTATATTATGCGAACCAAACGATGTTTAATTATAATATTCCCTTTTCAACCATTTGTCAACAACAAAAAAGAAGCCGACGATCAGCGGATTCTTTTTTGTTGCTATAAGCATGATCTTACTCTTCCGTGTGTGCGGATTTCTTCAGCATGGACGGTGTAGTGACGCGGATCGCGTTTAGCAGTGTTGCCAGTGCTGCAACTGTATCCATAAAAACAACAAACCAGAGATTGCTGTACCCAATAATGCTGAGAAAAACCAGAATTGCTTTTACGACAAAAACAAATATCGCGTTTTCGGAAATCAGTTCTTTGGTTCTGTGAGAAATCTGAATTCCCATCGGAATATTCAGGTAGGATTCCGGAAGAACAATGGCATCTGCGTATTTCCCTTTCCTACTGATACGGATATCGAGATCCGCCGCACTGTGACCTTCTATTCCGTTGGCGTAGATAAATGCGGTCTGATTCTGACCGGCCTGACTGATATCACTGATCAGGCGCAGCTTCTTATCCATATCACATTCGCCTACCACTTCTGTAAAGTGCAGAGCATCCGCTGTGGCCTGGCTCTGTTCATTTCCGTCTTCCGTCAGGAGAATATTTCTTGAGACACCGGCAGCGATCATCTCTTCAACCAGCCTCTCGGCCTCTTGGTTGATCTCAGATGAAATTACAACACGACCGACATAACGCCCTGCTATAGTCATATAGTAAGCAATTCCGTCGGACAGACCGCGCTCCGGTACAGACACGTCAATAGAGTCAAAATAGCTCTTTGTTGCCAGAACCACCGGGGCCTGACCAATCTCCAAAGAGACTCCACTTCCCGGAATATCTTCAAAATTACTGATCAGCTCCAGACGGTATTCCTGAGTGTAATAGTCAGAAATTGCTTTTGCAAAAGGTTGATCAGAATAGTATACGGCATGTGCAAGGAAATTCAGAAAAGTTTTTTTATCGAGCACATCAGACTGAAGCCCAATAACGTGAGGAGCTTCTTCAGCAAAAACACCGGCTTTGTCGAACAGCGCAACATTCAGTTCTGTCGACTGCTCCATGACCTCCGCACTGTTGAAAATCACACCGTTACGACCGCTGAAGCAAAGGCCGCTGATGGCAACAACCGGAAAAGAAACACATACAGATACCGGTGATGCAGCCAGCATGATCATCAGTGCTCGGTGAATCGATACTCTGTAACTGATTCCCGAAAGAAACGGCCCGATCAACGCATAGAGCACGGCTACAATCAGGAGAATTCGGAGAACAAAAACTGCACTGCTTTCTATGGATTGCTGGAGCTTCATCTTCCCTGCGCCTTCCGCGGAAAGAATCTCATCGATTCTTCCGCGGATATCCTCATCCTGATAGTCGACAAGGCTACGGGCAGATCGGATTGCTTTTTGCCTGATGAAGTTGATCAGATACTTGGAAGCCTGAAACACAATCACCATCACGGCGGCTTCCATGGCATATCCGGTCACAAACGCTAGAACTGCGGAAAATAGAACAACAATCCCAGGAGAAAAAAACTGTTTTTCCGCTATTGTATCAACTGCTGACAGAAAAATGTCGTAACCAGCTGTGACAGCAGAAATAATCAGCAAAAAGGTGCGAACGAGAACAGGCATTTTGAACAGCGCAGAAATGATCACCAGAACCAATGCTATTCCAATACGGATCGGTAATGCGATCTCAAAGCTGCCCTGCTTACTTTCGGGTTTATCCGCGCTGTGTTTGGCGCGTTTTCTTTCAGGGCTCACTTGATGCCTCCTCCTTTCGGGCTACCTACCGTTATGCTTTTCCGTCGCAGCCCAGGACATCAACGATCTTATGCTTCACCATTTCGCGAATTGCATCTCTCGCCGGTCCAAGATACTGGCGCGGATCGAAGTGATCCGGATGCTCATTGAAGTACTTGCGAATGCAGGCAGTCATGGCAAGACGCAGATCAGAGTCAATGTTGATCTTGCAGACAGCCATCTTGGCAGCTTTTCTGAGCTCAGACTCAGGAATACCGATTGCGCCGGGCATGTTGCCGCCATTTTCATTGATCATCTTCACAAATTCCTGAGGAACGGAAGAAGAACCATGAAGGACAATCGGAAACTCGGGCAGACGCTTCTCAACTTCTTCAAGGATGTCGAGTCTGAGCTTCGGATCCGTGCCAGGCTTAAACTTGTATGCACCATGAGAAGTGCCAATCGCGATTGCAAGAGAGTCGCAGCCAGTACGCTGGACAAATTCCTGTACATCTTCCGGCCGGGTATAAGAGCTGTCTTCTGCGGAAACATTGACTTCGTCTTCAATGCCGGCGAGGGTGCCGAGTTCGGCCTCAACAACAACGCCATGGTCATGCGCATATTCAACAACCTGCCTGGTTAGAGCAATATTTTCTTCAAAGGGTTTGGAAGAAGCATCAATCATAACGGAGGTAAAACCGCCGTCAATGCAGGATTTGCAGAGCTCAAATGTATCGCCGTGATCCAGATGCAGGGCAATGGGAAGTCCGGTATTGATGACAGCAGCTTCAACAAGCTTCATCAGATAGGTGTGGTTCGCATATTTGCGAGCTCCCTTGGAAACCTGAAGAATCAGCGGAGCATTCAGTTCCTGTGCAGCTTCAGTAATTCCCTGCACGATCTCCATGTTATTCACGTTGAATGCGCCGATCGCATACCCGCCGTGATAGGCCTTTTTGAACATTTCAGTTGTGGTTACCAGTGGCATATTTTCAACTCTCCCTTTAAAATAATACAAAATTTGTACAAAAAGTATATTTACAAATTTGTGTTTATATTATATCCTCAATCCATCCCATAATCAATAAGGATATTTAAAAATTTAGAAAAAATTTGTAAGGAGATTTTGTCATGTCTGAGAAACTTGTTGGATCCTGCATCTTCGGTCAGTCCGGAGGTCCGACTTCTGTTATTAATGCCAGTGCCTACGGTGTGATCAAAACCGCGCTTGAGGCGGAGGAAATCACCAAGGTATACGGTGCTTCTCACGGGATCGTCGGTGTGCTGAACGACGAACTGTTTGTGATGGATGAAGAAGATCCGGAAGAGCTGCGTTACCTGCTGCATACTCCCTCTTCCGAGCTCGGTTCCTGCAGATATAAGATGAAGGATCCCGAAGTAGACGACACCGACTATAAGCGCATTCTTGAGGTCTTCAAGAAATACAATGTTCGTTACTTCTTCTATAACGGCGGCAACGATTCAATGGATACCTGTAATAAGATCAGCCGTTACATGAAGTCCGTCGGTTATGAATGCAGAGTCATGGGGGTTCCCAAGACCATTGACAATGACCTTTACGGCACCGATCACTGCCCCGGCTTTGCCAGCGCGGCCAAGTATATCGCTACCTCCTGCATGGAGATCAACAAAGATGCCCGTGTCTATGACAACAAGATGATTGTCATCGTGGAAATTATGGGACGTCATGCCGGCTGGCTGGCTGCAAGTGCCGCGCTTGCTACCGCATACGGTTCCGGACCCGATCTGATCTATCTCCCGGAATGTGATTTCGATATGGATCGCTTCCTTGCGGACGTTGACGAACTGTACCGCAAGAATGGCAAAGTGTTTGTCGCCGTTTCCGAAGGAATTCACTATGCGGATGGAAGCTTTGTCTCTGAAGCAAAGACTTCTGCCACAGATGGCTTCGGTCATGCCCAGCTGGGCGGTCTCGCCGCCATGCTCGCAGAGATCGTGAAGAACCACACCGGTGCGAAGGTGCGCGGCATTGAGTTCAGCCTCCTGCAGCGCTGCGGTGCGCATGTTGCTTCTGCAACCGATGTTGACGAGGCTTTCAATGCCGGTAAAGTTGCGGTTGAGAAGGCTGTTGCCGGAGAGACCGGTTACATGGTTGCCTTCGAGCGTCAGATGACAGATGGAAAATACAGCTGCGCTTATCGCCTGCTCCCGCTGGAGTCTGTTGCCAACTATGAGAAGAAGGTTCCGATGGAATGGATTAACGATGCTCACAATGGGCTGAAAGAAGAATTCATCTCCTATGTTCTTCCTCTGATTCAGGGAGAAGCCAATGTTCCAAAGGTCGATTCTCTCCCCCGCTATGCAAAACTGAAGAAGGTTCTCGCGAAATAACTGCTTTCGGGCGGCTGATCGGAATGAATCAGCCGCCCGTTCTTCATCATGTTACGTTTTGGATCTATTCTTGTTTAAATGCATTGCCTATGTATCTCCCCGCCGCAGACGGGGAGATACACCTTAGAAGGTAACAATACCGGTAGGCAGTTTAAGAAAAATCCCGGTCCATACATGTCAGTCTGGACCGGGATTTTCTGCTGGTAGAACGTTACGGAAGCATTGATTCAATGGCGGCTTTCGGCTGAACACCGACGCTGCTCCGAACAACTTCCCGGTTCACAAAAACCTTCAGAGTAGGAATGCTGGAAATACCATATTTGGCGGCAATCTCCGGCTCTTCGTCTACATCGAGCTTGCAAACCTTCACGCTGCCTGCTCTCTCGTCTGCGATTTTGGCAATAGTGGGGGCCAGCATTTTGCAAGGACCGCACCAGGTTGCCCAGAAATCCACCAGAACAGGAATTTCAGATTTCAATACCTCTGCTTCAAAATTGTTCTCATTCAGAATGACTTCGCTCAGTTGTTCTTCTCCTTCCAATTTAATAAGAT
>JAFUCM010000031.1 GCA_017459675.1 Eubacterium sp. | reverse complement strand
GAAGTATTTATCGCTACAGGCCTTGTAGCAAATACAGATGAAGAAGATGAGATCAACGACTCTCTGCAGTCCATCAAGATTCTGAAATATGACACAAAGCTGGCAGTTAAAGAAGAAGCACCGGCACCGGTACAGAAACCGGCAGCAACACCGGCACCGGCTCCGGCAGAAGAAACCAAATCCGTGACGGAAGAAGCACCGGCACCGGAAGCACCGGTTGAAACTTATCTGGTTTATTCCGAAGGCTCCGGCCGCCCGGTCAACATCACCGGAAGCAACGGCGAGTTCTACGACGGATCCGGCAACCGGTTTTATGAAAATGGCGGCGGCGTTTTCACAGATGAAGACGGCTGCACCTATACAACATGGATGAACGAATGCGCACCGGAAGAAGAGGTCATCGGCCTTGTATCTGACGGCTCCGGCCGCCCGGTAAGCATCATGGAAAATGAAGACGGTGTCTACACCGATGAGGACGGTGTCGAGTACTACGAGAACGAAGACGGAACCTTCACCGACCAGTACGACGCTACCTACCAGATCTCTGGAATTAACGGATAATCTGGATAGATATAAAACCTTTCCCCCTCATCGAAACCGGCGGCAGTGATGTGCCGCTGGTTTCATTTTGAGATACAGGGGACGGTTCTCGGTCTCCTATAAAAGGATCATAATTGTGATATGCTGACAGATATCACAGAACAGGAGGTGAATAATGATCAAGAATAAGAAAGCAGCATTTGGATTGTTTGTGGTGATATTTCCGGCTTTCTGGAATCTGCTGGATTTCATCTGGTCGGTTTTCATCGTCAATGGCGCATATCATTTTTCGGGAGTAAGCGATCTGGTAATTCCGATGACAGTTGCAATTATCAGTGGATACCTGCTGTTTCTCAGAAAGTAATCTTATACGGGGTGTCGGCTGCGGCCGGCATCCCGTTTTACTTGCGAATCAAGCACATGTCTGGCAGCGCAGCTTTACAGAAAAGGAACAGGCTGAAGGGATGGAAGGTTAGAAAAAAAGATCCAAATTGAGAAACACTCCTGTGATTATAAATTGCAAATCCCACGTGACAGCGGTAATATTATAGAATACTATAAATCGATTTGATCAGAGAGAAGGAGTCGATGGCCTATGATTATTAAAGCAGTAAAGTATTTTGAAAAGGGTTTTTACGCGCAGGGCTTTGCATTTGGCGGAGAGGATGGTCCGCAGCATTTTGACGACAATGTCAGATACCGCGGATCTCTTCAGAATTATGTGATCGATACAGGCGATGATGTGATTCTGGTCGACACAGGTCTCCCGAAAGAAACGCCGGGTCCGGTCTGGGACGGTAAGGCAAGCACGTTCATGGGAAAATGGATCGAGGACTATGTATCTGCGCTCAAGACGGCAGGTTATGAGCCTTCACAGGTCACCAAAATTATCCTGACACATAAGCACAGTGATCATTCCGGTGAGATCAGAAGTTTCCCGAATGCCAAGTTCTATGTGAACAGAGTAGAACTTGAAACAGATGAGGTAAAAGCACTGAAGGATCATCCGGGCATTACGCCGGTAGATTTCACGGACGGACCGTATTACAATTTCACCAGAAGTCAGATCATTGCGCCCGGCGTACGCATGATTCCGGCACCCGGCCACACATATGGAAACAGCATCATCATTGTAGAAGATGAAGGATTGTTTTATATGTTCCACGGGGACATTTCCTACATCGATGAAGCAATGTATGCAGACAGACTGTCTATCGTTTGTGACGATATCCATCTGACGAGAAGCACACAGAACACGATCCGGGAATTCATCCGCAATCATCCTACGGTTTACTGCGGAACACATACGCCTCAGGGATATGAAAATCTGGAAGCAAAACGTGTTATGGATCTGGATAATCCACCGGAGACGATCTGGCCTTCCGATGATTATTTTGTACTTGATGAAGGAACCGGAAAATATATCTGTTCTATTTGTGGATATGTCTATGATCCTGCAGAGAATGACGGTGTTGCTTTTGAGGACCTGCCGGATGACTGGAAATGTCCGAGATGCAAACAGGGGAAGGATAAGTTCAATAAAGCCTGATCTGGTAAGAATTTGATATTGTTTTTAAATAGCCGGCGGCTGCAAAGCCTCCGGCTATTTTACATAAAAGGGAATGGCGGTATTTATGAAATACGATTTTACCAGCATCATCAACAGAAAAGGCATGGATGCAGCAGCCTATGATTCTGTCGGTAAGTATAAATGGGGGATAGAGCCGGAGCTTCCGGAGGAAGGGTTTGATTTCATTCCTCTTTGGGTGGCGGATATGAATTTTCCGACCTGCCCCGCTGTAACAAGAAGAATTATTGAGCGGGCGCAGCATCCGCTGTTTGGATATTTCAACTATTCGGACGAGTACTATCAGTCCATTATAGACTGGCGCAGGGCCGGCGGATATCATGGAGCGCTCACATGTGAGCACATCGGATATGAAAACGGCGTACACGGTTTTCTGTCCAGCGCCGTTGAAGTGCTCACGAAGCCCGGGGATTATATCCTGCTTCACAGTCCGGTATATGTCGGCTTCAAAGGGGATATAGAAGGACTTGGCAGGCACTCCGTATACAGTCCGCTTGTCCGCGACAAAAGCGGTGTGTGGCGGATGGACTATGACGATATGGACCGGAAAATAAAAACGTTCCATATCAGGACGGCGATCTTATGCTCACCGCATAATCCTGCCGGACGCGTGTGGACCCTGCCGGAACTGGAGCAGGCGATGCGGGTGTTCGAGGCCAATGATGTTACAGTGCTCAGCGATGAGATCTGGGCGGATCTGGTATTTCAGGGACATCAGCATATCCCGTCGCAGTGCGTCAATGACTGGGCCCGTGAACATGTGGCAGCGGCATATGCACCGAGCAAGACATTCAATCTGGCCGGTCTGGTGGGCAGCTATCATATTATCTACAATGAAGAACTGCGCAGGGCGATCACCAGACATGGCGAGAATACGCATTACAATGAAATGAATGTATTGTCGATGCATGCTCTTGCAGGCGCGTACAGCGAAGAAGGCCGTGCGTGGCTGGAGGAGCTTCTGCAGGTTCTCGGGGAAAATGCCCGCCTGGCGTGCGAATACATCAATAAATCTTTCGAGGGTGTGCACTGTAATATGCCGGAGGGAACCTACATGTTGTTTCTGGATTGTTCCGAATACTGTGCGCGCAGCGGCCGCACGATCGGTGAAGTCATCAAAGCAGGCTGGCGCGTCGGCGTCGGCTGGCAGGACGGAAGACCATTCGAGGGCCCCTGTCACATTCGCCTCAATCTGGCGCTGCCGCGTGTACGCCTGGAGGATGCTCTCCGCAGAATGGGAGAATATGTATTTGGATTGTGACGGGATCTCTAAAAAAAAGACTGCGCACAGTGAACTATGCGCAGTCTTTTTTATGGAGGTGTTTCTTATCAGACGTTATCTAATTCAATACGCTGCTGTGCAGGCGTAATCTGAATTGCCACATCGATTCCACGTGCTTTAAAATCACGGATGACAGCGGCGAAGTTACTGCGACTTTCGAGTAGGCCAGATTACCTACGACCATGAGACCTACAACCGATGCGATCTCAGTGATTTTATCCATCAGGCCGGATGCCAGCATGGAGGTGACAGCTGTTTTACCGCCGCGGTATCCCAGCATAAACATGTTGTAGCCGCATGCGATCATAAGTACTTTATAAATAATCTCAAAGAGAATCGGACCTGCGTAATTCCCTGCCAGAGCAAGAGAGCAGCAGATGGATGCCAGAATCGGGTAGACGACTGCCTGTGAAATGGTATCGCCGATGCCGGCCATCGGTCCCATAAGACCGATACGAACCGCATTGACTTCATCATCAGAGATATCGGCGCCGTTTGCGATCTGTTCTTCCATCGAAACGGTGATGCCGTGTACGACGGTTCCCATCCAGCTGGGGTCGGTGTTGAAGAAGGTCATATACTTTTTCAGTGCTTTGACCTGCTCTTCGTGGGTATCATAAAGTTTGCGGATCGGGGTAATCATCATATTCGCATTGCCCAGAGCCTGCATTCTTTCGAAGTTATAAGCCGCCTCGGTTGAATAAACCAGACCAAACGTCTTTAACGGAGTTCTCATCCATTTCCGGTACAGGCAGTTCGCCGACCTGTACATCATGCTTTGCTCTTAAGACTAAAGCTTTCATGTCTCACCTCCTGTTAAGTCGTTTGCTGTTTCTTAATAATAATTTTATAAAAAGAAGTCTGAAAAGTGTTTTCAGAAGCGCGCGAAAAAAAGAGAAAACACCGTGAAATCACAGTGTTTTCTCTTGATTGTGTGAAAATCTTTTTCAGTTTCAGGCAATTATTTTGCCAGATATTCAACAAGTGCTCTTGAGATGACCTGAAGGGGCAGTCTGGAGGCCGCATTGAAAGAATTTCCGTCTACAATCGGTGATGTATGCCCCAGGAAAAATACATCTGAACAGGATTGGAGCGATTCATCTTCAATGCAGCACAGCGTCACAATCTTGCAGCCAAGTTCTCTTGCTTTTTTTGCGGCGATCGAAAATGCAGGCGAGCTGTTATAGGCAGTAAAAATGACCAGCGCATCTTCGGGGTCCACAAGATGATCGATCCGCCGCCTGTTCGGGATTTTTTGTTATATATGTAATAACCGACTTTTCAGAGTCAGTCATATTGTTAAGGATTTCATTGCTGATCTCTAGCATTTTCAGCCTCCGTAGTCCTGATAAATATATAAGAGCAATTCTCATTTTTCTAATCAAATGATAACATACTCCGAATTCAGGTGCTACTTTTGATCATAAAAGACCGTCCGGCAGCTGAAAAAAATTTTTATCCGCCCCCGTTTTTTTCCTTTCAGGGTTCGAATTCCTTCATGTAAACAGTTACAGCGAACCAAGAAAAGGAGAAAAAAATGAAACATACGAAAATTACAGCGGCAGGACTTGTTATGGCTATGATGCTGAGTGGAAGTACGATGGTTTTTGCAGCCACAGATTCAACAGCTGCGGATACAAATGTACAGAAGCAGGAGAGCATGAGCAAACTTGAGCAGCCCGACATGAGCGGACTTGAGCTGCCGGAAGGATTTGTTGCGTTTGATCCGGATCATGTTCCGGACGGGAAGCATGCGCCTGAAAAAGGTGAGATTAAAGCAATTGAATTTGATGCAGACGGAAAAATGATTTCCGGAATGGCACCTGACGGAGAACGCCCTGAACTGCCGGACGGCCAGGCACCGCAGATGGAGAATGGCCAGGCGCCGGAGCTGCCGGATGGCCAGATGCCTCCGATGGGAAACGGCCAGGCACCGCAGATGAATGACGGTCAGGCGCCGCAGCTGCCGGATGGCCAGGCACCGCAGATGAACGGCGGCCAGGCACCACAGATGAACGGCGGCCAGGGCCCGCAGATGAACAACGGACAGAACTGAGAAAATAAAACATAAAAGATTTAAGGTTCTTCTAAACTCAGAAGTATATGATTCGGTTCGAAACTAATAAAAACAGACAGCAGCAGGTAAAGAGAACATGCCTAATGAACCGATCAAAAACATAAAAGACAATGCCGGAATAATGATCTGCGAAGAGAACTTCGAACTGCTGGTCAATGAATACAGGCGGGCGATGCTGGTGCTCGGCTCACGCACGATGAATCATTTCGTGACCGAAAGCAGTGATGAGTGGTCTGTGATCCTGCAGGCATTTTATGAAGCTGTTCAGGGATACGAGCCCCGGCAAGGTACATTCTGGGGGTTCGCATCCCTGATTATCAGAAGAAGGCTCACCGATTATCTCAGAAATATCTACCGGCAGAGCAATCTGCTAAGCGGAGAGGAACCATCTGAAGAACTGGCTGCGCCGGAGGAATGGCCCGGAAAATACACCATTTCGGATGAACTGGAAGCACTGCAGGATGAGCTGAAGGGATATCAGATTTCATTTTTCGGACTGACAGAAACCGCTCCGAAGGCGAAGAAAACGAGAAAAAAATGCGCAGAGGCGCTTGCCGTTCTTGTGCAGACGGCGCACTTGAAGGATAAATTTGAGAAAACAAAAAAACTGCCCGCATCTGAGCTCTCTGCCATGAGCGGTGTTTCAAAAAAAATATTGGAACGGCACCGGGATTATATAATCGCCGCGGCGGTAATCTTAACAGGAGAATATCCGCTGCTGGCTGAATATTTACACGCCGTACGAGAGGAAATCAGGAAATGAAACAGGCAATTGTTTTATCCGTTGAAAATAAATATGCTGCGGTACTGACCACAGACGGACTGGTGGAAAAGATCCCGGACAGGGGGTATGTTCAGGGACAGAAGATTTCATATGAAGAACAGATCCGGAAACGTGGAAGTATCCGGAAACTTGCGGCGGCAGCGGCAATTGCCATTACGGTTCTGAGCGGGAGTATTTACTACGGAACCGGAACTGTTCAGGCATATTCATCCGTTAAAGTCTCTGCAGGAAATGCACACATCGAACTGTCCCTCAACAAGTGGGATGAGGTGATCAGTGCGGTCCCGCTGGATACTGTCAGCACGGCTGTCACAGACGATCTGGGAATTTCACTGAAAAACCGTAAGGATCTGAAAGAAACCCTCCGGATCATCGCAGAGAAGGATGCAATTTCGGATATCGAGATACAATCTGAAAACCAGACACACATCGAAGAACTGGAGGATGATCTGGAACCATTCATGCATTCGGGCGGCAAGACAGAAGGAGCATTGCAGCCGCAGACAGATATGCAGAAGCAGACAGATCCGCAGGATCAGAAAGTCGCACAGAAGCAGACAGATCCGCAGAGTCAGAGAGATGCGCAGAAGCAGACAGATCCGCAGGGTCAGAGAGATGCACAGATGCAGACAGATGTGCAGGAGCAGACAGATCCGCAGGGTCAGAGAGGTGAGCAGATGCAGCAAGAACTGCAGGGTCAGACAGAAGGGAAGATAAAACCGGACGGGCAGTCACAACCGGAGATGCAGGCGCAGCCGGGCGGGCAGCCACAGCCGGAGGCGCAGAGACAGCAGGGATAATAACACACTTTGACATGGGGATTTCCCCGTGTCTTTTTTTGCGGTTTTTTAGAAATTTCCTGCCGGGGTTTACATGCTGTGATAAAATAGTTCCAGACAGTCAGACATTATTTCAAAATAAGCATAACAGAGGTGATGAACTATGTGCTGCCGCTACTGGACTGAAGAATCCCCGGAACTCCGGGTAATCGTGGAAGAGATGAACCGTTCTTCTCTGGTGAGAAAATGGCACAATATAACGGCGGTCAAAAGTTACGGCGAGATCCGCCCGACAGATGTCGTGCCGGTAATCGCCCCGGACAAATCGGGAAGAAGAGCTGTTTATCCCATGAAATGGGGCTATACAGGAAAAAGTCTGCTGATGAACGCCCGTGCGGAGACAGCGGGACAAAAGCCGACATTCCGGGAAGACTGGGAAAAACACCGGTGTATCGTGCCTGCTTCCTGGTACTTTGAATGGGAACACCGGCTGGGAAATGACGGGAAGAAATACACCGGCGATAAATATATGATACAGCCGAAGGGTTCGGCGATGACCTGGCTGTGCGGTCTGTACCGGATCGAAAACGGCCTGCCGGTCTTTGTGATTCTGACACGTGAGCCCGGCGATGAGATCCGTTTCATCCATGACAGGATGCCGATGATCATGCCGGAGGAACTGGTAAATACATGGATCCGGCCGGATGTGAAGCCGGAGGAACTTCTGCCGTATGCGCTGACAGAAATGGTATTTGAGAGGGCAGAATAACACAGCAAATTCATCTTCAACTGTGTACAAACATATGTACAGCTCCCTGCATTAAAATAGGATCATAGAAAACAACTTGAACTTACGAATGTTCAAAATGGTCTGGTCCGAAGTGATGCGAAAGGAGGCTGCACAATGAAAGGTTATATGACAGGCAGCGGCTACATGGGATATGTGAACGGGCACTATATGCTGTTCTCAAGCGAAGATGAATATATGGACTATATAGAAGAGGAATAAGACGGGGCAGGAGGGAAACGCCCTCCCGGCAAAGCGATATCAGCGGCAGAGATGCTGCTGATTTCATTTTGTGTTACAATTCTCTAAGAAAGTAACAGATTTGCGCAGGTACAAATAGAATGATATATCCTGAAAGGACTGCGTCGAATGTCGCAAAAAACGAAAAAGGAGACCCATACAGGCAACGTATCAATCGGGGAAATGGAAAATGCTTCTAAACGGACTCTATGAACAGATCATCAGCAAAGGACTTGAGGAAGAACTATCCGGGTCCGACCAGATTGTGCAGACCGCGTTGATCGATACGGCGGAAGCTGCGAAGGTGCTGTCGAAATATATTGCAGAGGTGACAGAGCAGTATCTTCAACAGCTGCAGGACAAAGGCGGCAATCTGCAGGATCAGATCGAGTTGACAAACCGTATCATTCAGACAATTGTGCAGAGAAAGCCGGAAGAAGAGAGTCCGGAATCTGTGGCGGGGCAGACCGGGCAGGAGAACCCGGAATCCGTGGCGGAGCGAGCTGAACAATTACTTGCAGTTATGGAAAGGAAGAATCAAATTCAGGCCGTCAACAAGAAGGCAGAGCTGGTCCGGCCGGAGACATCGATCGCGCAGACGAGTCTTTTTACCGGAGCGGTTCATGAGCCGCAGATGTATGCGGAGCTGAAGAAGGAAATTGTATCCTGCAACCGGATCGATATGCTGGTTTCCTTTATAAAATGGAGCGGCCTCCGGCTTATTATTGATGAGCTTGCAGCGTTTGCCAGGAACGGAGGGAAACTTCGTGTGATCACAACTTCCTATATGGGCGCCACCGACGTGAAAGCCGTTGAAGAACTGCGGAAACTTCCGGGCGCAGAGATTAAGGTCAGCTATGATACAAAACGCACCCGCCTGCATGCAAAAACATATGTCTTCTATCGTGATACCGGCTTTACGACGGCTTATGTGGGATCTTCTAATCTCTCGAATGCCGCAATCTCCAGCGGCCTGGAGTGGAATGTCAAAGTGACCCGCGCGGATCTCCCGGAAACAATTGACAAGATCGCCGCAACATTTGAGAGTTACTGGAATTCCAGTGAGTTCGAAACATATACGGAAGGAAAGCAGGCGTATCTTGCCAGAGCGTTAAAAGCGGAAAAATATTTTGATACAAATAATCCGGAACTCTATACGCTTGATATTCAGCCCTATTCATACCAGCGGGAGATTCTTGACCGGCTGGACGCAGAACGGAAGGTGCGCGGTCATATGCGCAATCTTGTCGTGGCAGCTACCGGTACCGGCAAAACTGTAATTGCCGCTCTGGACTATAAACGGTATCGGAAAGAACACGGTGGAGCAGCCGGCCGGATTCTGTTTGTTGCACACAGAGAAGAAATTCTGAAGCAGAGTCTGTATACATTCCGGGCGGTGCTCAAAGATGCCAACTTTGGAGATCTGTTCGTCGGCAGCAGCCGGCCGGACAGTCTCGATGCACTCTTTATCTCGATCCAGACGTTTAATGCGCAGAATTTCATAGAGAAAACATCGCCGGATTTCTATGATTATATTGTGGTTGATGAATTTCATCACGCCGCAGCCCCCACCTACCAGAAACTTCTGGAGTATTATCAGCCAAAGATCCTTCTCGGGCTTACTGCCACCCCGGAGCGTATGGACGGGAAAAACATCCTGAGCTATTTCGGCAACCGTATTGCCGCGGAGATCCGTCTCCCGGAGGCGATTGACAGAAAACTGCTCTGTCCTTTCCAGTATTTTGGTGTGACAGATACAGTTGATCTGGATACGTTAAAATGGTCCGCCGGCGGATATGACAGGAATGAACTGACGAAGATCTATACTTTCAGTAAAGCGGCGGCAGACAAACGTGCCGGCATGATCGTGGCATCACTTTTGCGCTATGTTACAGATATTGATCTGGTGAAAGGACTTGGCTTCTGTGTCAGTGTACAGCATGCAGAATACATGTCCCGCTTCTTTAATGATAAGGGAATTCCATCGATATATCTGACCGGTAATTCTGCGGATGAAGAACGAAAATCGGCGAAAAAAAAACTGGTCGCAGGCGAGATACGGTTCATCTTTGTCGTCGATATTTATAATGAAGGTGTCGACATTCCGGAAGTGAATACCGTTTTGTTTTTGCGGCCGACAGAATCTCTGACCGTATTTTTGCAGCAGCTCGGAAGAGGCCTGCGCCTTGCAGAAGGGAAAGAGTGCCTGACTGTTCTTGATTTCATCGGGCAGGCCAATAAAAAATATCATTGTGAGGATAAATTCGCAGCACTGCTTTCCAACACGGCACGGGGCGTCTCACGGGAGATCAAAGACGGGTTTGTATCTGCTCCGAAAGGCTGCTACATCCAGTTGGAGAGAAAAGCAGAAAAATACATTCTTGATAATATCCGTGCCTCCTATGGCAGCAGCGCGGGACTGATCATGCGGATTGCGTCGTTCGAAGAAGATTCCGGACAGCCGTTATCGCTCGCGGCATTCCTTGCATATAACCACCTCGATCCACGCAGCCTCTATAAGTATGCCAGTTTCTCAAGGCTGTGTGTGCGGGCAGATGTAAAAGAGGATTTCAGGGAAGAACTGGAAGACACGATGACAAAGGCACTGCTCAGGCTGTCGGTACTGGATTCCCGCCGTCTGATCGGATTTCTTCTGGATATTCTTCCGCGGCTTGATGATGTGGATTTTGATCAGTTTTCTGCGATGGAAAAGCGGATGCTGCAAATGTTTTATGTCACGGTCTGGGGGAGACGGTCGAAGAATGGAATGGAGATGAGATGCTGGATCATCTGTATGCACTTTCTGATTGTCCGGTTATGCTGCAGGAACTGATTGATCTTTTGCAGTATCAGTACGAGCGGATTGATTTCATCGATGAGCCGGTGGATGTGGGATTTGACTGTCCGCTGGATCTTCACTGTACTTATACCAGAGATCAGCTGCTGTCTGCGCTTGATTTTATGAAACCGTCGACCGTGCGCGAGGGTGTCAAATGGCTGCCGGATAAAAAGCTGGATGTATTCTTTGTCACGCTGAACAAATCGGATAAAGACTACTCCCCGACTACGATGTATCAGGATTATTCTGTCAATGAATACCTGTTTCACTGGCAGAGTCAGAGCACGACATCAGAGCGGTCGGCCACTGCGCAGCGCTATATCCACCACAGCGAGATGGGTACGCGCGTGCTCCTGTTTGTCAGAGAATTCAAGAAAGACCGCATATCCGGCGGCGCCGAAGCCTACACTTATCTGGGAACAGCAAACTATGTAAAACATGAGGGTGAAAAACCGATGAATATCACATGGCGCCTGGATGCACCGATTCCGGCGAAATACATCAGAAAAACCGGAAAGCTGATGGTAAGCTGACGAAAAACGGAATCAGCTGCAGAGATGCCGCTGATTTCATTCAGACAGCGCGCCTGCGTTGTACAGTTACCTTGACCGGCACGGCGGACTGCTTCCCATACAGGCGGAATGTAAGATTGCCGTTGTACCGCACGCTGTATAATTTTGTTTTGGCGGCGATTTTCCGGCGGTTTTTTGAGAGACGTATTTCTCCCTTTTTTTCGGTGCTGTCGCAGTAGAAGGCACATGCGGGATGAATCTTGCGGATGATCGACGCCGTGTCCGAATCAGTTCCGTGGTGGGACAGTTTATAGAGATCGGCGCGCAGATCAATACCTTTCTTGATCATTTTCCGGAGTGTTTTCCGGGAAATGTCCCCCGCTGTAAGGAAGGACATATCGCCGGCTGTGATTTTGGTCACAAGAGAGCGGTCATTGATATACTCCCAGAATCCGGAGGAAAAAGTATTTGCACCGCTGCTCCACAGGACTTCTGCGGCGGCGTTGCCGATTTGGAAGGAAGATCCCTTTTTCAGAAACGTAACGGGGATCTTTTCTTTTTTTGCCTTTTTGCAGATCTCTTTTGCGCCGTAGAGACCGGCGGAAGGAATTCCTTTCCAGCACCGCACAGCAAATTCATACCAGAAGCGGTTCCGGTATCTTCCTGCGGCACATTTTCTGATCGGAGTTGTTGAAGGCAGATACAGCCGTTCCACTGTGAAGTAGGGGTTATCCATGATGTGCCACAGATAATAAAAGTGGTCCTCGTGCCAGTGGGAGAGATACAGGCTGAGTTTTTTGATGCGGTGCGATTTCAGATACAGGATCACCTTATTGGTGTCATCGTAATTTCCGGTATCCATCAGAAGATATTTTCCGCCGGAGGAAACCAGGACAATATCACCGCCTTCGACTCTGTCTGAGCCATAATCGAGTGCAGTTATGGTCATAAGCGGCGCGGCGGCCTGCACTGCGGCAGAAGTCTGCAAGATGCATACAGTCAGAACAGCCGTGAGAAATCCCGTAAACAGAAGCCGGCAGATCCGGCGGTGATGATGAAGCCGGCAGATCTGTCGGGTTTGACGGGGAAGACAGTATAGGTGGTGAAGGTGGTACAGGATTGTTTTCATATGAGTTGATAACGCCGGAACAGATCCCGGTAAATGTATGTGTAACAGGTGGAATGGTTCCTCTCTGTAAATGATAACAGATGCAGTGGATATTCGGAATGTAAATTTCCTCTTGCACACAGAACATGTGTTTGGTATGATGTGATTGCGAAAAGGGAGCAGATTGCTCCAGATAGAAATCGATCATATGTTATAACCATGCAGGAGGTGAGAGAGAATGCGTGCAGTTGGAGCAATGGAGATGCCGGTGAATTTCAGGTACCGCGATGTCTTCTTAAAAGGAAAGCCGCAGCATGACCGTTTCGATCCTTTCCGGATCCGGCATCCGGGCATGGAGCGCAGAAGACGGGCCAAGATCTTCGCTCCGTTTGATGCTCTGAAAGGATTTAATGAAGCAATCGCAGCAATGGATATCCGTTGTGCCGAAAGATATGCTGCAGATTATAAGTATGCGGATCGGGATCGTGCGGATCAGACCCGTGCGGATCAGGAGCGCGTGAACCGGGAGCATTTACAAAATTTCTGACAGGAAGTAAACTAATATTAAGTGATTGCACTATTACACTGTCAGAGAGGTGAGAGCGAAAATGCCATTTAAAATCGTTCGAAACGATATCACGAAAATGAATACAGATGCTATTGTCAATACAGCGAATGACCACCCGACTGTCGGAACCGGATGTGACCATGCGGTTTATACGGCAGCAGGGTATGATGTGCTGCTCACCTACCGGAGGGAAAAGATCGGATTTGTATCGGGGCGAAGCTGACGCTGGACGAATCGAAGGATCTCCTTGCCAGAGCCGGATATGCGCTGTCACCCTGTGATAAAACAGATATTATTTTCTCCTATTTCATCGAAAATGGAATCTATGACATGATCGAACTTGATATACAGCTGGAAGAGCACGGTCTTCCCTGTATTATTACCTGAAACCTGCCTGAAATCTGTCTGAAACCTGTCTGAAGCCGGCCGGCAGCGGAGTCCGTTTTCCCGGCAGGCTGTCCGGTCACGAAAGCAGCATGGATACATTTTTATCTGTCGGTTCAATGTCGTACGGCCATTCAATCAGCCGTACGGCATTTTTTTCGCAGAGATCCCGCTTTTGCCGGTCCAGCTCCTGCCGGAGAGAAAGTGCATCCCCGCCGCCGAAAAAGCCGACCGGCCGATAATGCTGGATTCCCTGGTATTCGATGGCAGTTTTCAGTGATGGAATATACAGATCAAGACTCTGCCTTCCGAGCCAGGCCGGACGGTACTGGTAAAGGGTGTCCGGATGTACCTTCCGCACGGCGTGGAAGAGGCTGAGTTCATGTTTCCATTTGGGTTTGATGACGCCGTCTGCCGTCAGCTTCGTCCGGATCTTTGTCCGCGCAAGCCGCCAGTCGGTTTGAAAACCGTCTTTTTCCTCATAGAGTGCGAGATCTTTATACCACCACTGAAAGAATGGCATGATGATCTCAGTGAGATTCCGGAAGAAATCGAGCTCTGATGAAAAATATCCCTGTTCCAGTATATGTGCGATATTCCGTCGGACGTAAACGGTTTTTGCCGGATTGTGGTAAAACGGCAGATTACCGAAATATCTGGCGGTCCGGTCCGGCAGATAAGGGGAGCGGAGGACGATGCCGTTTTCCCACAGATGGTTCTGGTACCACGGCAGGGAGTAGTCGTACAGGGAGTACCCGCCGAATACTTCCTGCGAAGGATTTGTATAGAGCAGGTGGTACATAAGAAGGACGTCGTCCATATTTTCCTTGTCAAATACCGCGAGGTAATGAACGATTTCTTCGTCTGGAAAAAGATTCCGGACCGGCCGGAATTCTTCTGCTCTTTTACAGACCTCTGCCACGACAAAAAACTGGGTGACAAAGCGCTCCGGAAAGAGGAAGCAGGCTTTACGGGCAGTATCCAGGGAGGTGAACTGCCTGAGAAAAGCTGACACCCGGGGGTTGGGTTTCAGCGGCCCGGCTTCCTCAATCAGCTGTTTTGCCGCATACCGGTACGGAAGATCCGACCAGGAAAGACGCACAAGAAAGCGGTCATAGTGAAGATCCTCATACTCCTTCCGGAGTTCCTCGAAATCCTCCTGATATGATTGATGGTCCGCGATCAGTTCGTCCAGTGTGGAGAAAGTAGTCATCTCGTGATGCTGCGGACAGCGCTCCCAGAGCATATTGAGGCGGTCAAAGCTGTATTCGGTTTTGGGCTTTTCGTGAACCGGCAGAACCGGTTTTGCCGTAATCCGGTTTTCTGAAGATGTAAGTTCCATGAAAGGATTATGCAGGATCCGGCTGTACATTTGTCTGTACACACAGATGGAAATCTCCTCTTGCAGAACGAACAAATGTTTGGTATTATGGACCTGCGGAGCGGGAAACAGACTGCTCCAGATAGAAATGCAACTGCACGTTGGAGGTATGCCATGCAGCATAAAGATCCTGAACTGATGAAGAATATCAATATTTATATCAGTGAGTTTTACCTGCGCCGCGACCGGACGCCGTCGACGACAGAGATCGCAAGGGCATTCAGTATTTCCAGGAGCAGCGCCCACCGTTATCTTGTGGCCATGAATGAAAAAGGAATGCTCTCTTATCAGGGAGGGAAGCTGGTCATCGGGAAGATGGACAAGCTGCGGACAGACCGCCAGCAGGCACCGCTGGTCGGAAATATTCCCTGCGGAGAACTGACCTACGAAGAGGAAAATGTTGAGTGTGTGACAACACTTCCGACAGCAATTTTCGGTATCGGGCCGTTTTATATCCTGCACGCCGCCGGTGACTCTATGGAGGATGAAGGCATTGAGGACGGGGATCTGGTTGTCATCCGGCAGGAGGGCGTGCCAAAGAAGGGCGATCTGGTGATCGCACTGGATGAGGAAAACCAGAATACGCTGAAGAAATACGGCGGACGGGACAGAAAGTCGGGGACAGTAATTCTCCGGTACTGCAATCAGGCCGTTTACGGAGATAAACGGATTCTGGTAGAGAATCTGGTCTGCCAGGGGATTGTCAGCCACGTGATCAAGAAAAAATAACAGGGGATCATTATGGAGAGGACTTATATCTGTATCGATCTGAAGTCCTACTATGCCTCTGTGGAGTGTGTGCACCGTGGGCTGGATCCTTTGCGTGCGAGACTGCTGGTGGCGGATCCGTCCCGCTCGGACCAGACGATCTGTCTGGCGGTTTCTCCGGCACTTAAGGCCATGGGCGTTCCGGGAAGGCCGCGGCTTTTCGAGGCAAAACAGAGGATCCGGGAGTATGAAGCGCGCCATCACACGCGGGTTGACTATATCACCGCAGTTCCCAGAATGGCGGAATATGAGCGGGTTTCAGCGCAGATTTACGGGATTTACCTCCGTTATGTCGCGCCGGAAGATGTGCATGTATACTCAATAGATGAGTGTTTTATTGACTGTACGGGGTATCTGCACATGTACCGCGCGGAAGCCGGGGCGACCGGTAAGAACCCGGCGTACGTCATGGCGATGACAATAATCCGGGATGTACTCAAAGAGACCGGCATTACGGCTACGGTCGGGATCGGAACCAACCTGTATCTGGCAAAGGTGGCAATGGATATCGTGGCCAAGAAATCCCCGGCAGACAGGGACGGCGTGCGGATTGCGGAGCTCAATGAGGATTCCTACAAGTTCCTCTTATGGGAGCACCGGCCGCTGACGGATTTCTGGCAGATCGGTCCCGGAAAGGCCCGCAGACTTTACAATGCGTATATGTTTACGATGGGCGATATCGCACAGAGGACGCAGTGGGACGAGGAGTTCTTTTATAAAACCTTCGGTATTGACGGCGAGATCCTGATTGATCATGCCTGGGGGATTGAGCCGGTCACCATGCAGGACATTAAGTCCTACCGCAGCGCAGGTCATTCCCTGAGCAACGGACAGGTGCTGCCGCGGCCGTATCAATATGCGGAGGCAAGACTGGTCTTCCGTGAGATGATCGAAGTGCTCTGCATGGATCTGTTTGCGAAGAACCTGGTCACAAAAGGCTGCACCTGGTGGGTGTCTTACGATTATAAAAGTCTGGAGACATGCCCGGGGTATGAAGGTCCGGTGGTAAGTGATTTTTACGGACGGCTTCACCCGAAACACAGCAACGGGACCGTGAAGCTGCATACCTTTACCAATGACCTGCAGGCGATCTCAGAGCCGATGGTCAGACAGTTTGATGAGAAGACAGACCATCGTCTTCTGTACAGGAGAATTGGCGTGTGTGCCAATGATGTCAGAGAAGATGCAGGTATTTATCAGATGAATTTATTTGTGGATTACGACGCGCTGGAGCGGGACCGGAAGCTCATGGGAGCCATGCTGGAGGTCCGGAAGCGTTATGGCCCGAATGCAGTTTTCAAAGGGATGAATATGCTGGACGGCGCAACGACCCTGGAGCGGAATCAGCAGATCGGCGGGCACAAGGCCTGAAGCGGAATCAGCAGATCGGCGGGCACAAGGCCTGAAGCGGAACCGGCAGATCGGCGGGCATAAAGCCTGATGCGGAACCGGCATAAAGCCTGACCGGGCAGAAACAGGAGAACAGGATGGCACAGACCAATAATCACAAAATGGCGCTCCTTATCATGCTGCGGGAACTCCTGCAGAAAACCGATGAGGAACATACACTGAATGCGGCGGAGCTGATCCGCATTCTGGAAAAATATGGATATAACGCTGACCGGCGGACGATCTACAGCAATGTAGAGATTCTTTCTGACTTCGGAATCGATGTGCAGAAGAAAGAAGACGCGCCGGGGTACTTTATTGCGTCCCGGGAGTTTGAACTGCCGGAGCTGAAGCTTCTTGTGGATGCCGTGCAGTCCTCTAAATTTATCACAAAGAAGAAATCAGAAGAGCTGATCGGGAAGCTGATGAAGCTGACGAACGAGCAGAAGGCGACGGAGCTGAACCGCTCGGTCTATATCCGGAACCGCATGAAAAGCGGCAATGAAAAGGTTTATTACAATGTCGACGATCTGCATAATGCCATGAATAGGGATCTGCAGATTGTGTTCCAGTACGGGGAGTGGAATACGTCGAAGCGTCTGGTTGCAAAGCGCGGCGGGAAGAAGTACCGGGTCAGCCCCTGGGCACTTACATGGAATGATGAGAATTACTATCTGATTGCATATGACGAGATTGATGGCAGGATCAAACATTTCCGTGTCGACAAGATGATCCGGATTGAGCTGACAGAAGAGCCGCGCAGCGGCCGCGAGCAGTTCGTGGATTTCGATCTGGCAGCATTTGCCAAGAAGACGTTCGGTATGTACGGCGGGCCGGATGCGGATGTGAAGCTGCGCTGCGAGAAGCACCTCGTCGGGGTGCTGATCGACAGGTTCGGGGATGATATTATGATCGTACCGGAGGGAGACGATTATATTCATGTGCACGTGCCGGTCTCGGTCAGTCCGCAGTTTTTCGGGTGGGTGACCGGTCTTGGGAGCGGGATGGAGATTGTGTCGCCGGAGCATGTCCGGAAGGAATACCTCGCATTTTTGCAGGGTGTTCTGAAATCATATAAGCAGCAATAGAATAAATAGTAATAAAATAGGCTCAGTCACTTATTCTGTGTGATGCAGGGTTTCGGTCGTAGTCACGCCGGCTGATGTCGTAGATCTTCAGGAAGAAGTATTCGTCATCCGGATAACCATAGCCCTGCCGCCTGAGTGTT
>JAFUCM010000098.1 GCA_017459675.1 Eubacterium sp. | reverse complement strand
GTTCGGTCTTACCTATGAAGAGTACCTGGATCAGTTCAATGCAGAGACACCGCTCAAGAGAATGGGTGAACCGGAAGAGATCGGAAAGCTCTGTGTATTCCTGGCAAGTGACGATGCATCCTTCATCACCGGATCTTCCTACAACATTTCCGGCGGACGCGAGAATCACTGATGATGCGCTGGTACAATCCGGCAGATGCAGAAGATCGCGCGGCCTCTGCGTGAGGAATCCGCAGATAACACGCAGACGACAGTGTGGATACAGATGCATGATGAACCGGTGACAGCGCCGGATATAAAGGCAGGAAACAATATGAAATACAAATTTGGAATTGTTGAATGGGCACTTCCGCCCATGGGTCCATACCTCGCAAAAATGCTGAAGGAATTCGGCCTAGAGGGGATGGAACTTGATTTCGGCGAATATGAGGAAGGCTATCGCCTGAACAACAGAAGAATACAGGAAGCTTATCTGGAGTGCGCAGAGCAGTACGGATTTGAATATCCGTCGATGGCACTGAATGCACTGAATACACACGGAATGTCGCATGACCGGAACAGCGTTGACGGCATGATTGCGATTGAGACGATTAAAAAGGGAATTGCCGCAGCAAAGCAGATGAAGATTCCGGTTGTACAGATGCCGAGTTTCCACAGCGGTGACATCAGGACGGACAAAGATTTCTACAATACCTGTGAAAAAATCCGGCTTGCATGCGAGCTCTCGTCTGATACGGATATGATTCTCGCAGTGGAGAATGTACTGGATGCAGAACACACCCTGAAAATGATAGATGAAGTCGGATGTGACCGGGTGAAGGTGTTTTTCGACACACAGAACTACCATATTGACCGCGGATACAGTGAGCCTGAGATTCTCGCGGCGATTGCAGAGCATGTTGTACAGATTCATGTTAAGGACGGATTCAATAAGGCAATCAGCTCAGCACCGCTGGGCAAAGGCGACGCATCCTTCCTGGAGACTGCAGAGGTCATTAAACGTACAGGCTGTACGGAGTGGCTGTTTATTGAGAATTTCTACCACTGGCAGCCGCTGAGTCTGATGAACGACGATATGTTTGAACTTCTCAAAGAAGATATCTGCACGTTGAAAAATATTTTTGGGGGCGTCGCGTAATCAGATTTGAAGAAAGACGAATTAAATTCGGAGCGGAACCGAAAGGAACTAATTGCAGGAGGAAAATGATATGGCCAATGAGAAGGGCAGTCTGCTTCTTGAGATGACCGGGATCGACAAACAGTTTCCGGGTGTCCATGCACTGCAGGGCGTTGACTTTTCGCTGGAAAAAGGCGAGGTGTGTGCGATCCTGGGTGAGAACGGTGCCGGAAAATCGACATTGATGAATGTCCTTGGCGGCGTTTATCCAATGAACGAAGGCACGATCAAAATCGAAGGAAAAGAAGTGCATCTGCGCAATACGAAAGATGCAGAAGAGCAGGGAATCGCATTTATCCACCAGGAACTCTCGCTGTTTCCGCAGATGGATATTGCTTCCAATATTTTCATTCAGGAATTACCGAACAAAGGCGGTCTGATTGATTCGCGTAAAATGAATAAGGAAACATCGGCGATTCTTGAGCGCGTTAAGCTGGGCCACAGGAAACCGACCGAGATTGTGGGTGATCTGAAGATCGGTGAACAACAGCTTGTCGAGATCGGAAGAACACTGATCCGCGGCATCAAGGTGCTGATTCTGGATGAACCGACATCTTCCCTGACCAATGCGGAAATCGAGACGCTGTTCGCAATCGTAAGAGAGCTGAAAGCTCAGGGAACGGCAGTTATCTTCATTACACATCATATGGATGAGATCTATGAGATCTGCGATACACTGATGATTATGCGTGACGGCCAGCGGATTATGAAGTGCGGTGTTCATGATATTACGCGGTCTGAAGTTGTCAATCAGATGCTTGGACGAACAGCAGAAGAACAGTACAGCCACCCGGCCCGCCACTACGGAAAAGATGTTCTGGAAGTCAAGGGGCTGACGAGACGCGGAAAGCTGAATGACATTCATTTCAAGGTACGCGCCGGTGAGATGGTAGGTCTCTATGGATTGCTCGGATCCGGCCGTACAGAGGTTCTGCGAAGCATTTTCGGTCTGGACAAATTCCATGCCGGAGAAATCTGGTACATGGGCGAGCAGGTTCATATCAAAAATCCAAAGGAAGCGATTGACCTCGGTATTGCGATGGTAACAGAGGATCGTCATAAAGAGGGTCTTGTTCTTGAGGAATCTGTCCGGTTCAACATGACGCTGGCGAATCTGAAATCTATCAAGTCGAAGCTGTTTGTTAACCGCAGTGTTGAGAGAGAGATCAGTGAGGCGGGTGTCAAATCCCTGAATGTCAAGACGCCTACGATAAACCGGGCGGTCAAATACCTTTCAGGCGGCAACCAGCAGAAAGTAGTTCTTTCGAAATGGCTGAATACAGATCCGAAGCTGATTCTTCTGGATGAGCCAACGCGTGGAATTGATATCGGCGCAAAGCATGAGATCTATCAGATTGTTGAAAAACTGCTTGAAAAAGGCGTGGCAGTCATCATGGTTTCCTCCGAAGTTCCGGAGCTGCTGGGTGTCTGCGACAGAGTGGTCGTTCTGAAGAGCGGCGAGCAGGTATGTGAACTTGTAAATGATGAAAATCTGCAGGCGGGCACTCTGCTCGAAGCAGCGATGGGAGGAGAATAAACATGGCCGCAAATAAAACAAACGGGCGTCAGACGACGCAATTTTTACTGAAATATGGTATCTATTTCATGCTGCTGGCGATCATTCTGGTCCTTGCAATTGCCAGCCCGAGTTTCCGTACTGTCACAAACCTGACAAACGTTCTTCTGCAGGTGACAACCTACGCATGTCTGGGTATCGGCATGACGCTTGTCATCATGACCGGCGGAATCGATGTATCTGTCGGCGGAATCATGGTTGCATGCGGCAGTGTGTATGTGGTCTGTGCAAAGAGCGGCATGCCGGCCGGCCTCTGCATTCTGATGATTTTCATCATCGCAGCAATTTTCGGTATTATTAACGGATTTGCGATTGCGTATATCGGTATGCCTGCTTTCCTGGCAACACTGGCAACACAGTGTATCGGACGCGGTATTTCTCTGGTACTGACAGGCGGACAGTCCTACAGAGATCTTGATGCGAGCTTTGCATTCTTCGGCAAGACAAAACTTGCAGGAGTTTCCATTCAGATCTGGGTTATCATCGTCCTGTTTATCATCGGCTACTTCATTCTGCACAAGACAGTATACGGCAGAAAGCTGACAGCAGTCGGCGGAAACCTGAATGCAGCACGCGTTTCAGGTATCAACGATAAGATGATCACATGCAGTGCATACATTATGATGGGACTTCTGAGCGGCATCGCAGCATATCTTACCATGTCCCGCCTGGGAAGCTATTATGCGGCAATGGGTGACGGAATTGAGTTCATGGTCATCGCGGCAGTTGTTATCGGCGGCACCAGTATGGTAGGCGGATCCGGAACCATGATCGGTACAGTCGTCGGTACACTTCTGATCGGTATCATCAACAACGCACTGAACCTGTTCCATGTCGGTGCTGAGTGGCAGGACGTTGTAAAAGGTATCGTAATCTTCCTGGCAGTCATGTTTGACGCAGTGAAAAACAAAGCAAAGACGGCTGACTGACGGCCTGCTTTGTTTGAAAATAAAGAAGCACGTAAATCGGAGAGGCAGTTGCAGTAACGCTTAACCCAAATTTTGAAACCTGAAAACCATACAGTAGTAACACTGTAACCAGAAATGTCCGGGAACTGCATACTGCAGATCAATGCCCGGCGAAACAAGGAGGAAAAAATGAAAAAAGGAATGAAAAAGATCGTAGGTATTCTTGCGGCAACAGCAATGCTTGGAACAGCGCTTGCAGGATGTGGCTCATCAGGCGGTGCTTCTGAAGCGGCTTCCAGCGCAGCAGCTTCCAGCGCAGCAGCTTCCAGCGCAGCAGCTTCCAGCGCGGCAGCTTCCAGTGCAGCAGCAAGCAGCGCAGAGGACAGTACTGCAGCATCCAGCACCTCTGCAGCCGGCGGTGTTGAAGGCAAGAAACTTGCAGTTATGATGCACTCTGTAGCAGATGATTTCATTTACTGCTGTGGAAAACATGCAGAAGATTATGCAAAAGAGCAGGGATTTGAAGTAACATTCTTTGACGCAAACAATGAGGCTGATACACAGGCTTCTCAGATTGATGACGTAATCGCAGGCGGATTTGACGCAATCGTTCTCGGTGCCGTTGACGCTGACGCACTTTCTGATTCTGTGCAGAAGATCAATGAAGCAAACATTCCTGTTACACTCATTGACCGTACTGTCACAGAGGGCAACTATGTTGCACTGAACCAGGCAAATAACGTTGACTGCGGTTACGAAGGCGCGCAGCAGATCGTTGAGCAGGCTGAGAAAAACGGCATCGCTGTTGAGGATCTGAAGGTTCTTGAACTGCAGGGTATGCTTTCCAGTACTTCCGGACGTGAGCGTTCTGAGGGCTTCCAGAAAGGTGCAGAGGAACTTGGATTCAACATCGTATCTTCTCTGCCGACTGAGTGGGATTCTGAAAAGGCTTATAATGCGACACTTGACGCACTGCAGGCTGATCCGGACATCAATGCAATTTACTGCGCATCCGACGGTGTTATGGCTGACTCTGTAACACAGGCACTTGATCAGCTCCAGCTGCTGAAGAGCAACGATGAAGACGGACATATCATCATCGTTACTGTTGACGGAACACCGGGCGTTATCCAGTACATCAAAGACGGCATGATCGACGCAGCTTGCTCACAGCCGGCATATGACATGGCTGAAGGCGCTGTTGACTATCTTGTAAAAGCACTCAATGGTGAGGAAGCACAGGATGCATGTGTAGACAACTCTCTGCCGCCGACAATCATCTCCATTGACAATGTTGATGATGATACTCTGTGGGGAAATAACGTAGAATAATAAGGTCGAAAAGATTATCGTTAAAATATATGAAATCCCGGAAAGCTGTGAATAGCTTTCCGGGATTTTTTGCTTTCAGTGCCTGCGCTGTTCAGTGCCTGCTCAGCACTGTGTCCGCTCTGTTCTGCACTGTGTCCGTTCAGCACGGATCAGAGTGCCTTCAGTGCCTCATAGAATTCGCCGACTTCCTCGTTATCAACATCGTAGTGGTAGACAAGCTGATTACGTCCGAGGTAGATCGTACAGTCTACCAGCAGGGAGTATTCTTTGGAATCAGCGATATTGATTGCAGTCAGCTTGTTGAGCGGTACGATGGTATAAGTATAACCAAAGTCCGGCATGCCTGCGCGGTTCGGGAAGAAGCCGTTCTCCAGAACGATCAGCTCCTTATCGGTGTAAAGATGCAGTGCCTCCGGATTCATCTCTTTCCAGATCATGCGCTCAATCTGCGCAACCGTGCCTTCCTTGCGGTAGACATCCACACCCTTCTGGACGGCACCTTTGATGATGTTGGGTTTCTCCATCATCAGGTCATGCAGCATATTCTGGAGCAGCATGGTCTCCGGTTCTGCCTCTGTGACAGGAAGGCCGGATACATCCCGTGCGCTGCTCTTTTCCAGAGATGCCAGGATCAGGTTGGCAAATTTCCACACCAGATCCATGGAAACGGAGTTGAAGGAGAACGATGTTGCACCTTCGACTGAGTAGATTGTGCAGGCTGCACGCAGCAGGTTCTTGTATATACGAATGCCCATAAAATCGGCAGAATTAACAAAGTGTTCGCTTACGGTATCATCTTCGTTGCGTTCCAGAATGCGCAGTTGATCTTTATAGAGCGCAATTACGAAATCATAGAGATGCATCTCAGGATTGGCATTTCTGCGGTCGATGTCTCTCGGAACTTTGATCTTGATGATCGCCTGATCGTCATCCTTAAAATACGGAGCAAACAGACGGGGAAGCGGATAGGCATCATTGATTTCATATACCCATGGGCCAAACGTGTTAAACTCCTGCTCGGCTTCGGTGAGTGTTACATTAACTGCCATGATTTTGGTCTCCTTTCGTCAATAATTTACTGCTGTTTTGTTGCAAACAAGAAATGTATTATAATAATTATATATGGAATGAGACAATTTTTCAAATAAATTGTGCATTTTTTCTCGAGGGATTGAATTTGTTGACGTTTTCGTGGAAGTGTGCAACAATTTATTGAGATATTTTGTGAAAAGAAGGGAAGAGAAAGATGTGTCCGGAAGCGATTTTATTTGATGTAGATGATACGCTGTACGATTGTCAGTGGCCCTTTAATATGGCCGTACACGAGATTTTTCAGGGAAAATACGATGCGGAGATTGACCGGATCTACCGGAGAAGCCGTTACTGGACAGATCTGAAATTTGTGGATTACTGCGAGGGTAAAATCAGCACAGAAGATTATTACTGTCTGCGCAACCAGAACGCATTCGCGGATTTTGGGATTGCGATTACGCGGGAAGAGGCGCTGGCCGTCATGGATCGGTATAAGGCATATCAGGAAAAGATTGCCATGTCGGACACCATACAGGAACTGCTGCGGGAACTTCGCAGGCGATACATCTTTACAGGCGTGATTTCAAACGGTGTCTCAGCGGCACAGTGGAAGAAGATAGAGACACTGAAGATACCGGATTACATTGATCGGAACAGAATTATCGTATCCGGCGATGTCGGCGTTTCAAAACCGGATCCGGAAATCTACGGGATTGCGTGCAGGCGCCTGGAACTTACACCGGAAGAAGTCTGGTATGTCGGGGACAATTATGTCAATGATGTGACCGCCGCCGCACAGGCGGGACTCCATACAATCTGGTTTAACCGGAAACGGTTCGACCAGCCGGCTACAGAGATCCGTCCGGACTGTACTGTATACGATGAGACGGAACTGGCGCGCCTGCTGCAGGAGACAGGGGACGGTTCTGTGTCTCCTTTAAAATAGAAAAGGGAAGCAGTGGCGGTTCGTTTGACTTCTTGTAAAAAGAGATGGGAAGCTGGAGCATGTTTTCTGGTTTTGTATGTAATTCGGAGATGGGAATGTCCGGAAAACGAGAGCGCAGGTGACAGCAAAGGAGGAAATCTGTCGCCTGCGCTCGCATTTCAGTTTGTTTTTCGGACTGCAATATAGGAGGTAAAAGGAGGTATTATTGGAATGGCAGTTATTCCGCATGTGAAAACTGCCGTTTTAGCTGATTATTCAAAATGGAAGCCAAGTGCTCTGGCACGTTCGACCGCTTCCATCTCGGTGCGGAATATGCGGTATTCGTACTGATCTTCGAAGCCGTATCCGTCTTTTTCCTTCGTAATATAACATTCCCGGCCTAAGTGGGTGTACATCGTATATAATTTCATGATCGAATCCTCCTGAATCCGGATGCCGGGTACGGAAGAATGTTTCGATCGGTCCGCCCGGCCGGTTATCTGATTTGATTATAACGTCTGGTCATTTATGATCTCCTGTGTTTACTCTTTTTGGATAGGATTTATCGGTTGTATGTGTTATTCTTTATTATGAGTTGATTATACGAAACAGAGCGTCACAGGAAGCGTAGAAAATCGGACAAAAAGATAGAAAATTTGACAATGCTAAAGAGTTTTGTTTGACGAATCGGGCTTTACGGCTAATTTAACAGAATACTGCGCTGCAGTTATAAAGTTAAAAAGGAGTAAATACATGATCGGAGTGATTCAGACAATTTTGCCGGTTGCACTGATGCTGGTGATTGGTATCATCTGCCGCCGGCGCAGTATCATTTCGCGTGAGGGCGTACAAGCACTGAAAAATGTTGTTGTAAATATTACACTGCCTGCAGTCATGCTGAATGCATTTGCGACAACGCAGTATACATTTATGGATGTGGTGATTCCGCTTCTGGTGTTCGCAGCGTGTTTTGCAGCGTGGGCGCTGGGAAAGATGTTCGGAAAAGTACTGCGGATGCCGTCGCGTTTTGTACCGTTTCTGACGACAGGATTCGAGGCCGGGATGCTGGGCTATGCACTGTTTTCGATGCTGTACGGGTCGGAGCGGATTGCCGAGTTCGCCCGTATTGATCTGGGACAGGTGCTGTTCGTATTTACACTGTATAAGATTCTGCTTGCCATTGACAGCAATCAGAAGACTGATACAGGAGCACTGCTGAAAGAAATGGTATTTTCGCCGATTATTATCGCGATTGCCGCGGGTGTTGTGATCGGTGCGACCGGGCTGTATCAGGCAATGATTCCTTCCGGGATCAGTGGCATTTTCGATGCGTGCACGAGTTTTGTGTCCGCTCCGACAAGTGCAATCATTTTGCTGACCATCGGATACGATCTGGTGCTGGATGACATCCCGTGGGTTGAGACAATCAAGGTTGTCGTGCTGCGTCTGGCAATTATGCTGCTGCTCGGCGCCGGACTGATTGGTCTGCTCTCAAAACTGTGGCCGCAGGTGTATCTGACTGAAGCGATTATTGTGATGTTCATCCTGCCCCCGCCGTTTGTTCTGCCGGTATTTGCAGACGATGCAGACCAGCGGACGTATGTGTCGTCAGTTCTTTCTGTTGCAACGCTGGCTGCAATTATCGGATTTGCAGTGCTGGCGGCTCTGCAGTAAGAAAGAGTGAGTCAGAGAAAAACGTTCCTGTTAACTCAGAAAACCCCTGCCGGGATCCGGCAGGGGTTTTATTTAACAGCAGTATCAGTTGTTGAAAGTTATGGCTTGGCTTATTGTAATTGTGGTTTGAGAGGATACTGCTTTATCTGACTGTATCGGCAGAAGCTTATCGATTACATTGCCATTTCGTAAATCTCAGCTGCGATTTCCTTTGTCAGCGGAATGAAGTTTCCGTGATTCGGAGCTTCGAAGAACATGTTCTCAACCATCTCAGGAATATCTTCCTTCTTGCCGCCGAGGCTGCTGATGGTGTTCGGCATTCCTATCTCATCGAAGAATGCGCGGAGCATCTTGATGCCTTCCATAGCTGTTGTCTCCGGGTTCTCCCAGTCGATCTGGCAGCCGAAGATACGGTTTGCGAATTTAACGAACTTCTCAGTTCCTTTTGCCTTCATTGCATACTGCATCCAGTACGGGAAGAGGAGTGCAAGGCCTGCGCCGTGAGATGCACCGTATTTGATGCCGATCTCGTTGTCCATGTGATGTGTGCCCCAGTCCTGTGCACGGCCAACACCTGTGATGTTGTTCTGTGCGACCATTGCTGCCCACATGATATTTGCGCGTGCTTCATAATCGTTCGGATTCAGCATGACGCGGCGTCCCTCTTTGATCATGGTAAGCATAACAGCCTCGAGCATGCGGTCTGTCAGTTCGCAGTCCTTTGTATCGGAGAAGTAACGCTCCAGGCAGTGTGCGATGATATCAGAGATACCGGATGCTGTCTGGTACGGCGGAAGTGTCATCATCAGTTCCGGATTCATGATTGCGAACAGCGGACGAAGGATGTCGCCGTCTGCACATCTCTTGTACTGATTTCCGTCTTCTGCATCAAGTGTAACGACAGAGTCGGTAGAACCTTCAGAACCGGAAGCTGCGATTGTAACGATAACACCAACCGGAAGTGCTTCGGTAACCGGGCCCTTCTTGCCGCAGTAGAAATCCCAGAAATCGCCATCGTAAACAGCGCCGAGTGCGATACCTTTACCGGAGTCCATAACAGAACCGCCGCCGATCGGAAGGATAAAGTCAACGCCTTCCTTCTTTGCAAGTTCGATTCCCTCGTAGATCAGGTCGCTGTGCGGAGAAGCCTTAACGCCGCCGAGTTCGCAGTACTCGATGCCAGCCTCGTCCAGAGAAGCTTTTACGCGGTCAAGCAGACCAGAACGCTTAACAGAGCCGCCGCCGTAGTGGATCAGGACTTTGTGTCCGCCGTATTTCTTAACCAGCTCGCCGGTCTTAGCCTCTGTACCTTTACCAAATTCGAAGTATGTCGGTGAATAAAATGCGAAGTTGTTCATAAAACCCTCCTGAAATAATGTGTGTTGTGTAATAGTGTGTTGTTCCAAACCAATAACTGTAGATATCTGTAATGAACATGTGTTGTTCGTTGTTGATTTCATTATACTGACGGTCAGCAAAAATGATGTGCAGAGTTTCCTTTTTTTTGTGCAGAATCTCGACTGCATGCCGTAAAAATGCAAAAACTCTGCAAAGTCTTGTTAAATGGGCAAAATTAAGATGAGATCTGGCACATTGAAAGAAGGCATTTTTCGATAGTATTACTATTAAGGAAAGGCTGTAAACATCTGCGGTTCCGTGCGGGGAAAGGATATCCGGGCAGGGAAGGATTCCCATGCATGGAAGGATATCCCGGCGGAATGCAGAGCTGCAGGATCAAAAACAGGGGGATTATACCTTGGCAGGAACACTGGACACATTTTATAAGGAACTGGATGCACTATATACGAAGGGAGATCTGCAGCAGATCGAAGCATATCTTCTGGCGCAGCGCGATGCATTTTCAGATGATTATCCGGCGCATCTGGGAGAATTGATCGCCGTAAGCAACGAGATGGGATCATTTTACAGAAGTACCAGCCGCTATGAGAAGTCGCTGGAGGCATTCGGAGCGGCCCGGGATCAGATTGCGCAGGAACTCGGAAAGAACTGCACCCAGTATGCGACTGTGCTCAACAACATGGCCGGAACCTACCGCCTGATGGGAGATTATCAGGGGGCTGTCGATCTGTTCCTTGAAGCGCGCGGGATCTATCTCGAGGCAGGAGACCGGAACACCTATGAATTTGCAAGTGTTCTGAACAATCTGTCACAGGCATATCTGCACACCGGACAGTATCAGGAGGCAATTACTTATCTGGAAGAAGCGCTTCGCATGGTAAAAGAGATGCCGGATACGGATCAGGATGTTGCAATTACCTACAACAACCTTGCCGCTCTGTACAGGGCTTCCGGGAACCATGAGAAGGCAAAGGAATGTGCCGAGAAAGCCATCGTATCCTTTGAAAAATGCGCTGACGAGGAAAATGTGCATTATGCCGCAGGCCTGAACAGCCTGGCAGGACTGCTCTATGCAGAGCAGCAGTATGACAGAGCTTTGGAACTGTATCAGAAATCCGCTGATTACACGCGGCGTTTCTTCGGCGAAAATATCGAGTACGGCGTTACATGCCGCAACATGTACTGGGTCTATGAGCAGATGGGCCGCCGCGCTGACGCAATTGCCTCGCTGGAGAAGGCGAAGGAAAATTTCACGCGGATCCTCGGCGCCGATCATGAACGGACACAGGCTGTCGCAGATGATCTGAGGAGATTACAGGCCGCGGGCTGAGCAGAATGCGGCCGGCTGCCTGTGGAGCCCGGGCCGGGCTTGCCGGGCAGGCGGAAAAGCATGAATTGAGAAAAGTGCCAGCCGGAACACAAAGCATGGGCGGGCGGAACGGTGCAAATCAGGAAAAACGCCAGCCGAACAGGGCTTGCCGGGCAGGCGGAAAAGTGGGAAAAGAGAAAAGCGCCAGCCGGAACACAAAGCATGGGCGGGCGGAATGGTGCAAATCAGGAAAAACGCCAGCCGAACAGGGCTTGCCGGGCAGGCAGAAAAGCTTAAAAAGAGGAAAGCGCCAGCCGGAAGCGGAAATATTGGCAGGCGCAATTTACAGAAGAAGAAAATGTGCCAGTCGGCAGGTGGATTGAGGAGAAAAGATGGAAAAAAACAAGATCATAACACAGATCGTCGACATCGAATGGGTAATGTTTGACAAGGTCAACAACATCGGCGGGCGGGCGTCCTGCCAGGATGAGAAACAGACGTTCTATATCATGCGTTCCAGTCAGCTCGGTGCCTGGAGTGAGGCACTGCTGGAGAGCTATCTGGAGGATCTGGAGCAGGCAAAACAGGCAGGGAGAAATCCGCTGAGTGAGAAGTATGGGTACATGATGGAGCGCACCAGTCCGGGGGAGTTTGCCGGGATCCGTGACCAGCTTCCGCCACGTACCCCGGAAAAGGATGCGCTGATTGACAGGATCTGCGCGCAGCAGACGGACTGGCAGGAGCAGCTGGCGGAGCGCTATCCGAAGCTGACCGGACGCGGCCGGTCCATCCGCCGCACGGAGGACACTCCGCTCAATACATCATTTGAGACATATATGTGGGGAGAACTCGCGACTTATTCACAGAAGACAATTGAGATCTACGCGGACTACGTGGAGGAGATCCGGCAGGCGGGGAAAAGTATTCCGGAAATGGTTCTGGTGAACACGGTGAAGCAGTACGGATTCGATTCGCTGGATGCGGCAGAGCAGCGGATGCGGTGACTGCCTGTTCTGCAGATTGTGTTATTCAACAGTTCATCTCAGGCACGCTTGCGCTACTTTCGGCTGGCAGCGGCACTAAGTTTCACAGGATTGCATACTGTTCAACAAGTGCCGGCCGCCTCAAAGTACCTGAGATTGAACTTGTTGAATTAGCGGCTGGGCATGGAAGCGGAGTAGGAAATCACGATATACAATATTAAAGGTGAGGGAGAATATGGGAGATTTGACAGAACGGGAAGCGATTGAGATTGAGGGCGCTTCCTCTAATAATTTGAAGCATATTTCGGTGAAGATACCGAAGGAGAAGCTGGTGATGTTTGCCGGCGTATCAGGGTCAGGGAAGAGTTCCCTGGCCTTTGACACTGTAGCGGCGGAAAGCGGACGGCAGTGGCAGGCGTCGTATCCGATGTTTCTGCGGCAGCGGCTGCCGCGGTATGAGCGGCCGGAAGTGGAGAATATCCGCAATCTGACCCCGTCGATCGTTGTGGATCAGAAGCCGATCGGCGCGAATGTCCGGTCGACGGTCGGCACAGCGGTGGATGTGGCACCGCTGGTCAGGCTGCTGTTTTCCCGTGTCGGCCAGCCTTCCGCAGGCGGATCCATGGCATATTCGTTTAACCATCCGCACGGCATGTGTCCGGAGTGTACGGGCCTCGGCGAGAAAGCAGAGCTGGATGAATCGCTGATGTTTGATATGGATAAGACCATCAACGAAGGCGCGATCCGGTTCCGCCAGTTCTTTGGCGGCAGCTGGCAGGATTTTTATTATAAATTCAATCCGCTCTACAGCGCGGACAAGAAGCTGCGTGACTTTACGGAAGAGGAGTGGAAGGCGCTGCGGATCGGTCCGGATGAACCGCTGGTAATGGATTACATCAGAAATAACACCGGTCAGGTTTCGAAGCTGCCGTATGAAGGCGTCGTTGCACGCTTTAACCGGCTGTATCTGAACCGCGACATTTCCAAACTCAAAAAGAGTGTACAGGATGAGGCGATGCAGTTTATCAAGCGCAGTCCCTGCCCGGTCTGCGGCGGCAGTGGCCTCAATCCGGCGGCGCTGGCATCGAAGATCAACGGCTATAACATTCAGGACATGAATGACATGGAGGTCAGTGATCTGATCGGCGTTCTGGAAAATATCCGCGACCCGCTCGGCCGGTCGATTGCTTCGCAGATCACGACCTGTCTGTGGTACTTGGTAGATGTCGGACTCGGGTATTTAAGTCTCTCCAGACGCACGGACACACTCTCCGGCGGTGAGGCGCAGCGTCTGAAAATGGTGCGTCATCTGGGCAGCAGTCTGAGCAATATCACCTATATTCTCGATGAACCCACGGCCGGCCTGCACCCGGCAGATGCCGGTAAGATCGGCAAGCTTCTGCTGGATCTGCGCGACCATCACAATACGGTTCTGGTTGTCGAGCACAGCCGGCAGATGCTGCAGCTGGCAGATCATATTATCGAGCTCGGCCCGGATGCCGGACAGTACGGCGGGGAAATCGTATTTGAAGGTACGCTGCAGGAAATGGAGGGCACGGGAACGAAGACGGCGGAGAGCCTTCTGGAGAAGATCTGTCTGAATGAGAATCCACTTCCGTGGACGGAAGGCTACCCGGTCGAACACGCATCCATTCACAATTTGAAGGATGTGAGCGTTACGGTACCGAAGGGAATTCTCACAGCTGTAACCGGTGTGGCCGGGTCCGGCAAGAGCAGCCTGATCTGCGAAGCATTTGTGCGCCGGTATCCGGATGCAGTTGTGATCGACCAGAAGGCGATCGGAACCTCTACAAGATCAACGCCGGCAACTTACACAGGCGTCATGGACGAGATCCGGAAACTTTTTGCAAAGGAAAATGATGTGAGCCCGCAGTGGTTCAGTTTTAATTCGAAGGGCGCCTGCCCGGTCTGCAAGGGAAAGGGCGAAATCCTGCCGGACGTCGCATTTGCCGACCCGGTGGCGATTCTCTGTGAGGAATGCGGCGGCCGACGCTACAATCCGACTGCGCTTTCGTACCGTTATCATGGAAAGACCATCGAAGAAGTTATGAACATGACCATCGCGCAGGCAGTGGAATTCTTCCCGCAGAAGAAAATTCATGACCGTCTGCAGATTATGATCGATGTCGGTCTGGAATACATGACACTCGGACAGCCGACCAGCACGCTTTCCGGCGGTGAGATCCAGCGCCTGAAGCTGGCGGAGGAACTGCATAAAGCTGGGAAAATATACGTGCTCGATGAGCCGTCCACCGGTCTGCACAGTCACGACATCGCCCGTCTGCTGAAGCTGCTCCGGAAGCTGATCGAAGGCGGAAATACCGTTGTTATCGTGGAACACCGGCAGGAAATGATCGCGGCAGCCGACTGGATCATTGATATGGGACCGGGCGGCGGAAAGAACGGCGGCCGGGTCATGTTTACCGGGACGCCGCAGGAGCTGATCGAATGTGAGGAATCACTGACAGGAAGATGGCTCAGGCGAAGCTGTCAGTAAGAAAAGCCTTGTAATTTGACAATGTTTGCAGTACGATGTTTCGCGTGAC
>JAFUCM010000008.1 GCA_017459675.1 Eubacterium sp. | reverse complement strand
TACTATGCCGAAGAATCTATAATTATCGAAGAATTTTCAGGCAAAGCCGAAAAACTTCGGCATAGTTTTTTCTTCGGCATAGTCAGAATTATGCCGAATTCAGGATAACTCTGACAGGGGAAGCCAATACACCAGTGAAGCATTCCGGAACCAGTTGGAAGCCCTGGGAATCCAGCAAAGCCTGAGCGGTGTACATCATTGCTTTGACAATGCCCGCATGGAAAGTTTCTTCGCCACACTGAAGAAAGAACTTCTTTATCGAATCCCAACTTATAAGATGAAGAAGGAAGAGGTTAAGGCAATCATCTTCAGATACGTCTTCACCTATTACAATCAAGTAAGGATCTATACAGCTAATCCAGATGGCCTTCCTCCAGTAGCATATCGACTGCTGTCGGAGGAACAACAAATGATGGCTGCATAAGCTTAGTGGGTTTTACAGACTACACTTTTATTGACAGTTCCAGTTAGTAGGGGGAACATAAATCTCAAGGGCAAGGAATTCTTTCGTTTTCCTTGCCCTTGTTCTGCTCTTTTCTTATGATTGTTCTGCAATGAAATTCAACAGAAAGGAGCTACATGAATAGTATCACAGATATTTTAGACCTGGTAGACCTCGATATTGAAATAACTGATATTCAGATCATTGGTCACCAAAAAATTCTTACACTTCAAACACCACCTGCTGTACGCTTCTGTCCCCTCTGCAACTTCAGAATGCATTCCAGAGGATTAAAAACACGTACGATTAATCATCCTGTCCTACAGGATGGGTACTCACTTGTCCTGAAGCTCAGGCAACGTAGATGGCGATGTTCTAACCCTCTGTGCGGATATACAGCAAATGAAGAGTTTCACTTCGTCGACAAGCATAAACGAAACACCAATGCAACTGATATGCTGATTATTAATGCGTTTCGTGATCTCTCAGCTTCTGCTGTCAGTATTGCTAAGAAATTCGGCGTGTCCGATACCTATGCACTTGAAACGTTTGACAAGTATGTTAAGTTGGAACGGCTTCCTCTAACCGATATTATATCCGTGGACGAAGTGCATCTGGATTTGGATCCATACTGTAAGTATGCACTTATCATTCAGGATTTTTACACCGGCGATCCAATCGATCTTTTGCAGAGCAGAAGGTCTACATCCACCGAACCTTACTTTACTTCTATCCCCATGGAAGAAAGGCGTAATGTTAAGTATCTGATTTCTGATATGTATAATCCTTATATCAACTATGTCGATAAGTACTTTCCTAATGCTGTCTCTGTCGTTGATTCCTTCCACGTAATTCAATGGATCAACCATTCTATTGAGATGTATATCCGGAACCTGACTAAAAAATACAAGCAGCGTGATCGTGAAAACTATGAGCAGCAATGGCATCCAGAGGTAATGCCTGACTATATACCTCAGTCACGTGAAGTATATCTGCTCCAGAAGTATCGCTGGCTGATTCTTTCAAATCAATCCAACATCACTTATCACAATGAGCTCCGCAGGGACAAGCACCTCAATTGCCTGATGAACACTTATGATTATGAAGACGCTCTTTTTCAGATAGATCCCAATCTTCGGGAACTGCGAGATCTCAAGGAACTTTATATTGCATTTAATACACGCAATGCCGGTCATCCCATGGACGCAAGACTGGATCTGGATGAATTAATCAGCGTTTACTTACAGAGCAGCAATCCTATCTTTATTGATTTTGCCGACCTGCTGATTCGGTTTCATGATTACATCCTTAATTCTTTCGTCATGGCAGAACGTCATGGTTCAGGAAAAATATATGACAGTCGGCTCTCCAACGGCCCCATCGAATCAATCAACAGAAAAGTAAAAGACTTGAAACGAGCCGGGCGAGGATACCGGAACTTTGAGCATTTCCGTTCCCGCTTTCTTTTTGCGGCTCGTAGAAATCCAGTGATTACAGGAAGTTCTAATTCACATCCAGTTTCCTACTATCAAAACGAAGATTGATTTTCATTGCACAACCGGCCTGGCAAATGCCAGACCGGTTGTATAAAATTCCAATTTAATTGCCAGATTAATCATCCTTATAGGTCTTAGCTTCTGGAAAATCTCAGACCCCACTGATCGTCCCTACTAAACTTGGAAGAAATCCGGGACCCTACTGTTCGCCCCTAATAAACTTGGAGGTCCAGATAGGTCAGACCCTACTAATAGACCCTACTAAAGTTGGTGAAACCCCACTAAACTTGGATGACCCTAAAAATATACAAAACCCGCATTCTCGCTATTTCAGAGAGATGCGGGTTTTGTGCTGTAATCAGATTTTCTTGTAGGAAGTAACGATCTGCTGTGTCAGAACGCCGTCCTCGTAGATTTTTGTTTCGCGCGGATATTTCTTATTTCCCTTGTAGAATTTGCTGTATTGGTATGTGGTTTTGGAGGTGCTGACCGTTCCGTCGCTGTAGGTGTACGTATAGGTCTCGGAAGTCAGGAGCCCCTTTTTATTATACTTGCAGCTGTGCTGTACGGTCTGCGATACGGCGCCGGTCTCTTCGTCGTAGTCTGTATCGGTTGTAGATACGATCAGGCCCTTTTTGTTGTACTTATCGACACTTCGGTAAACCAGTGTTCCGGATGCATTGAAGCAGTCCATCACAGATTTCTTTTTGGAAATCTTGTATTTGTAATAATCCGATTTCTGCCAGGTTCTGGAGGCGGGATCCCAGTTGTAATCCTGCTCGAGGACCTTCTTGTTTTTCTTATAGGTGACAACTTCCTTTGTGTCGTTGGCACCGTTTACCGTTCTGATCCAGGATTTAATGTTTCCCTTTTTATTGTATTTATAGGTTGTGACGGTGGTTTCATCCCCGGCTTTTTCCGTCTCTTTTTTGATGCGTCCTTTTTTGTCGTACTGGTACTTGAGCTGCCAGGCAAAACTTTTGTTTCCGTTTTCGATGTTGTAAGAAATTTCCTGCTTCGGGACGATTTTTTTCGCTGCGGCGGATACTGTGGTTCCGGGCAGAAGAAGTGCCAGCATCATTATGAAAAGAACGGCAGCCGGCAGGATGTGATGTAACGAATGGTGGCGTGTATTACTTTTCACAATAAAACCTCCTGTCTTCTGATTGGTTCATACATAACTTGAAACGTTTGGAATGCATGTTTCATGATAAAACACAGGTTAAAAACACAGTATGATATTTACAATTCTGTGCCGATATAGATTTATGCTTATTATAATAGAAAATTGACGCACAGGAAATAAAAGATCTCCAGAATCAATCAAAAGCAATATTGCTATTTAATGCCCGGCGCAGGAACTTTTTGTTGTTACCCTACCGTATTTGATATAAAATAACTTCTAAAGATGAAGATTGCTGACGATTACATGATTGTAGAAAAGAAGAAGAATTCAAATTGGTAAAAAGCATTCGGCAAAAAGTATAGCGTGTTGGGTGTTGGCATTTTTGTTGACAGAGGGACAATAACCGATGGCTGCATAAGCTTAGTGGGTTTTACAGACTACACTTTTATTGACAGTTCCACCGTTCTTCAGCCAGTTTACTTCTTCTTGTGTCAGCACGACATCTGCAGCCTCCACGATTTCCTGAATGTGTTTTCCGGTCGGACTGACGATCGGGTAGACGTACAGCGGCTGGTTGATGAGCCATGCGATGGCGATCTGCGCGACAGAAAGGCCGCGCTCCGCGCCGAACTGCTCCATGCGGGCGAGGCGTGCATAGTTATCCTCGCGGCCGTATTCACGGATCGGCTGGGGCAGCATGCATTCCTCAATCGGCGGTGTCGTGCCGTCGGTGCGGTATTTTCCGCTGAAGAATGCGCGGCCGAGTGCGGAGTAGGTGGAGATGACGAGGTCATATTCCGTCTGCTCTGCCAGCCATTTGCGGTAGGCCTCACCCTCCGGACTGCCGGTCAGGGCAATGCTGCCGCCGAACGGGTCATCTACGTAGTCGCCGATGTTGTAGCAGGGGCTGACTGCGGTAAAACCGATGAGCCCGTGTTCTTTTGCATATTCGTTGGCTTCCTGAATGCGTTGCATCCGCCAGTTGGAGCCGCCGAAACGGTTGACCTTTCCTTCTTCATGCAGCGCATTGAATGTTTCAATGACTTCGCCGACCGGAACGGATTCGTCATCGCGGTGCAGCAGATAGAAATCGAGGTGGTCGGTGCGGAGCCGGCGGAGGGACTCCTCTACAAATGCCCGGATGGAGTCGCCGGACAATACGTCTGTGGAGCCGTTTTCACCCGGATTGCAGCCTTTGTCGTGGAGAACGAGCTGATCACGCACACCGCGGGCTTCGATCCATGCACCCAGATTTTCCTCGGCGTGTCCGTAGCGGTTTGCGGAGTCAAAGGTGCGGAATCCGGCCTCCCAGGCGAGATCCAGTGTCTCGAAAGCATATTCCCGGTCGTCATTCCAGGTGGCCGGAACGCCGGTGCCGTATACGAGGCGTGAGCCCTTCTGCGGGATGCCGTTAAATTCTACCAGTTTCATGTGATTCCTCCTTGCTGAATGGTGATACGTCACGTGACGTGATTTGAATGCGTATTTCAGCATAGATCTTTGTTAATTATAATCGAAAATTGTTGCGCAGGAAACCCTTGCAGCGAAAGTTGATTTCGGCTAAAATAAGATGAAATCGTATTTTGGACGGAGGTGATTCAATGAGATATATTCATCGCACACTTGAACAAAAGGTAATGGATATCTGCAGAGAATACAGCTGTCTTCTTCTGACCGGCCCAAGGCAGGTTGGCAAGACTACGATGCTTGAGCATCTGATGGAGGGATCAAATCGTCAGAAAGTGACATTGGATGATGTTGAAAATCGAAGAATCGCACAATCAGATCCGGCGCTGTTTCTGGAATTGCATCCGGCACCTGTTTTGATTGATGAGATACAATATGCTCCCCAGCTGTTTTCATATATCAAAATCAAAGTAGACAGCGGCGCAGAGCCGGGTTCCTATTGGCTGACAGGGTCTCAGGCGTTTCAGCTAATGGAACTGGCGCAGGAATCTCTTGCCGGGAGAGCGGCCATTATCCATATGTCTGCCTTGTCTCAGTCGGAACTTTATGGCGATGGATCGACAGAACCATTGTCTTTGCAGCTCGATATGCTGAACCGGCGAAAGGAACATCTTGACAGCTGTAATCCGGTAGAAATGTTCGAAAGAATATGGAACGGCGGCATGCCGGGGCACAGAAGTGGAAGGTACACAGACAGAGATGTTTTCTACAGTTCCTATATCCAGACCTACATTAATCGCGATGTTACAGATATGGTTCCGGGAATAGACAAACTGCTCTTTGCAGATTTTATCCGGGCGGCAGCATGCCGTGTGGGTCAGATGCTGAATATACATGATATTGCGCAGGACGTAGGAGTTTCCAATGATACAGCCAGAAGGTGGCTGCAGATTCTTGAAAAGTCGGAGGTCGTCTTTTTCCTGCGGCCGTACTCGAACAATCTGCTGAAACGAACGGTCAAGACGCCTAAGATGTATTTCTTCGATACGGGTATTGCGGCATATCTTACAAAGTATTCGAGTCCGGAAATCCTGATGAACGGAGCAATTAACGGTGCAATTCTGGAGAATTACGTAGTGGCGGAGATCCGGAAAACCTGGTTGAATAGTGCTAAAGAATGTCTTTTATACTATTACAGAGATAAAGACACCAACGAGATCGATATGGTCATTGAGGCAGATGGAGTGTTACACCCGCTTGAGGTAAAAAAGAGTACGAATCCCGGCACGGAACTGGCATCAGCATTTAAGGTGCTTGATAAAGGGTCTGTTCCGAGGGGAGCAGGAGCAATTCTATGTTTAAGGGAAGAACTCTCCGCGATTGACAGAAACACGTTTATCCTCCCAATCTGGATGATTTGATTATCATCCCCAATTTCCAGAAAGGAATTCACAAAGATATGTCATACACAAAATCCCAGGTCGCATCGATGATCGACCACACAAATCTGAAAGCATTCGCAGCAGACGCGGACATTGAGAAACTCTGTAAAGAAGCGGTGGAGCATCATTTTGCATCTGCCTGCGTTAATCCGGCACAGGTGAAGCACGCGGCAGAGCTGCTGGCCGGTACAGGCGTAAAGACCTGCTCGGTCGTCGCATTTCCGCTCGGACAGCTGACCATTGCAGAGAAGGTCGCCGAGGCGAAGCTTGCGATGGCGGACGGCGCAGAGGAGATCGATTATGTCCTGAACATCGGACAGCTGAAAAGCGGCAATCTCGACTATATCCGGGAGGAAATGCAGGCGATGACGGACGCGGCTCACGCGGAAGGCCGGAAGGTCAAGGTGATCTTTGACACCTGCTATCTGGAGAAAGAGGAGATCCGGGCGGCGGCGGAGATCGCAAAAGGTGTGAAGCCGGATTTCATTAAAACGAGTACAGGATTCGGAACCGGCGGCGCACTGGCCGAAGATGTAAAGCTCATGAAGGATACTGTCGGGCCGGATGTTGCAGTCAAAGCTTCCGGCGGCATCCGGAACTGGGAGAGTGCGAAGGCAATGCTGGAGGCCGGCGCGACGAGAATCGGGACCAGCAACGGGATCGATATTGTAAATGGGATGCCTGTATAATTATTGAATGCATAAAATACATCATAGGGACATCCGCAGTGCCGGTCCTTAACGAGCGTGGTGACGCGAGTTTAGTACCGTTGCACGAGGACTAAGTGCAAACGGTCCCGGTGATGTATTTTATGCATGAAATGAAGATCACAATAGTTCTTTACTTTACCTTGGTGATGTGGTACACTGCAACAGTGGTGTCGTGACAGAGTGACACACATTTATTAGGAAGAATTGGGAAGAATACCGATCTGAAAAGGAGAAGTAACATGAAAAAGAAACTTAGTATCCTTCTTGCGGGCATCATGATGCTCTCACTGACAGCATGCGGCGGCGGTTCCTCTGCATCCTCAGCAGCGAGCAGTGCGGCAAGCAGCGCAGCAGCTTCTGATCAGCCGTATGTATTCCTCGATGAGGACCTCGGCGTTGAGTCTTATGCAATCGGTTTCCGTCAGGGCGATGATGAGCTGATGGAGCAGGTTAACGGCGCAGTCAAGGCACTGGTCAAGAACGGCACCTATGCTGAAATCGGCGAGAAGTATCCGGACATCAAAGATTATCTCTGCCTGAATGCAGATGACATCAGCGACGACGAGATCGCAGAAGAAGGCTCCGGCGACAGCAGCTTCACATTCAAGCATGGATTTGACCTCGATTATCCGCCGTACTCCTATCTGCAGGACGACGGCAGTGTCGGCGGTTTTGATGTAGAGATGGTACAGGCTGTCTGTGATTACATGGGATGGGGCTACGAAGCAGTACCGTTCAACTGGGATGCGAAGGACGCTGAGCTCAACGCGGGCAGCTGCGACTGCATCTGGTCCGGATTTACCAAAGAGGGCCGGGAAGACGACTATACATGGGGCATCACATACTCCAACAACACCCAGGGTATCCTGGTAGCAGCTGATTCCGGCATCAAGACACTGGCAGATCTGGAAGGCAAGATCGTCGGCGTGCAGACAGCTACTTCCGCAGCAGATATGCTTGAGGACAGCCAGAAAGAGCTGGCAGATACCTTCGGCGACCTGAAAGTCTATGAGACCTACACCATCGCGTTCAACGATCTGAAGGCAGGCGCAATCGATGCAATCGCAATCGACATGACCGCAGGCGCATTCCTGATCGCAGGCGAGGAATAATACACAATCGAGTATGATCAGGGGCAGACCCCGTAAGGGATCTGCCCTTTTGTTACTGAAATGAGAGCACCGCCGGATCCCGGCGGAGGAATGGGGTATTACATGTCACTATCTACAATGTTATCGACGATGGGTGAAGGTGCACTGCGTACCTGTGCGATTTTCTTCCTGACAATTCTGTTTTCGCTTCCGCTGGGTATGATTGTCATGCTTCTGCGCAGATCCCGTTTTAAGATCGTGCAGTGGATCATGAAAATCTATATCGCGATCATGCGCGGAACGCCGCTGATGCTGCAGCTGCTGGTCTGGTATTTCGGACCGTATTATCTGTTCGGCGCAAATATCCGCGGCTACCGTTTTACGGCGATTCTGATCGGTTTTGCGATGAACTACGCGGCGTATTTCGCAGAGATTTACCGCGGCGGCTTTGAGGCAATTCCGAACGGGCAGTATGAGGCGGCCGAAGTGCTCGGCTACAGCCGCCTGCAGACATTTTTCAAGATTATTCTGCCGCAGGTAATCAAGACGATCCTGCCGTCAGTGACAAATGAGATCATTACGCTGGTCAAGGACACATCCCTTGCATTTACATTGGCGTACAATGAGATCTTCTCACTGGCGAAGCAGATCGCTGCATCGCAGACATCCTTTACACCGTTTGTGATCGCAGGTGTTTTCTATTTCGTTGCAAACTACGTTGTGGCCTTTGTGATGGAACGCATCGAGAAGGCATTCGATTATTATAATTAAGGGGGTGATGTCATGATACTGGAAATGAAGCATATCAAGAAGTCATTTATGGCAAGAAATGGTTCCGGGATCCGTGAAGTTCTGCGTGACATCAACCTGCAGGTGGATACGGGCCAGGTTGTCAGCATCATCGGGCCGAGCGGCTCCGGCAAGAGCACGCTGCTCCGCTGCGCGACATTTCTGGAGAAAATCGATGCCGGCGAGATCCGGTACATGGACCAGACGGCGGCGAAGACAGATGCGCAGGGAAATGCGGTCTATTCCGATGCGGCAACGATCAGGAAATGCAAGGGGTATTTCGGTCTGGTATTCCAGAACTTCAACCTGTTTCCGCATTATTCCGTCCTGAAAAATGTCATGGACGCGCCGGTGCATGTGCAGAAGGTTCCGGCGGATCAGGCGCGTGAAGAGGCGATGGAGCTTCTGCGGAAAATGGACCTGGCGACGCACGCGGAGAACTATCCGTGCCAGCTCTCGGGCGGACAGCAGCAGCGTGTCGCGATCGCAAGAGCACTGGCGCTGAAGCCGGAAATTCTGTTCTTCGACGAGCCGACCAGCGCACTGGATCCGGAGCTGACCGGCGAGGTCCTGAAGGTCATCCGTCAGCTGGCGGATGAGAAGATGACCATGGTGGTCGTCACACATGAGATGCCGTTTGCGCGCGCAGTCAGCAATCATGTCATCTTTATGGCAGACGGCGTCATTGTGGAGCAGGGACATCCGGAGCAGGTATTCGGCGCGCCGGAACAGGAGCGCACACAGCAGTTCCTGCGGAATTATCAGAACAACTGACCGGAACAGGAGCGCACACAGCAGTTCCT
>JAFUCM010000007.1 GCA_017459675.1 Eubacterium sp. | reverse complement strand
TTTGCCGAAAGATTTCGGCCAGACCTATCAAGAAACAGAAAACAATACGCACATCGATTAACATTGAAAAACGTCTCGGATCCCGCATAAACACTGGGGAACCGAGACATTCATTCTTTTTTAAGTGTCAAAGACGGGATTATAGCATAGGTGTTTTTAAAATCCTATAATCGTTTTCAGACAAAAGCATATATTTACAAAATGTATCGCATGTGTAACCGGATAGGCTCGTGAATTTTGTCAAATCGGCAAAATAGTCTGTATTTACAAAGGCCGGACTAACGCAGCACTGGAAACTGCAGGCAAGAAAAAACCGGAACCTCTGTTTCCAGAGATTCCGGTTGTGTGAGCTGCTAACCAGACTCGAACTGGTGACCTCATCCTTACCAAGGATGCGCACTACCGCCTGTGCTATAGCAGCAAATTGAAATGCGCCGCGATCCGCGACTATTGAATTCTATCAGACACATTCAGCGGTGTCAAGAGAACGATGCAAAATTTTTGGATCTGTAAGTTTTTTGGGGGATTCTCGGAAAATATTTTCGGGCGCTTTTCGTGGCGCTTTTCGTTGTCGGACAAGTGCTTGCATTTCAGAAAGGCGCATGCTATACTGTGTGAAACCATTGAAGAAGAGTAAGTACGTTTTACCTCTGATTGCGAAGAGAGCTGCGGGTGGTGGGATCGCGGCGGGTCATGTGAGACAGAATGGGCTTCCGAGGGCGAACCGAACGGGAATCAAGTAGGGGAGACGGAGCAGACACTTCGTAAACAAATGTCAGCGTATGATTGCAGTTTCGTGTACGCAGCAGCATCTGAGTTGAACTTGAAGTGAAGGCGGTACCGGAAGATCTGTAAGATGTATGCACAGAGTGGGCACAGATGTGTCAAGCCGGGTGGCACCGCAGGATGAATGGATATCAGTCCTGTCCCAGCAGTTTTGGGACAGGACTTTTTTGCGTGATAAGTCCAGTCTCAAAGCGGATGCGGCGAGCATGCGTGTATGCAGAGCTGCATCCGCTTTAGAGACGACAAGTGACATGAGCACGGGTCTGCAGAGCAGACGTAAAGTGCGAATGCGCTTGCACATCGCGGGAGCACGAAGTGCGAAGCGATGTGTGGACTTATCAAAAAAATAGCTCCAGTCTCAAAGCGTATGCAGTGGCACACATTTATGAAGTGAAAGGAGAAAAACAAATGGCTACTGACGCAAAGAAGATTCCGTACAAGATTTATCTCGAGGAAAATGAGATCCCGACCAGCTGGTACAATATGCGCGCCGATATGAAGAACAAACCGGCGCCGCTCATCCATCCGGGCACCCTTCAGCCGCTGAAGTTCGAAGATATGCAGCCGATTTTCTGCGACGAGCTGATCAAACAGGAGCTGGACGACGAGACCGCTTATATTCCGATTCCGGAACCGATTCAGGAGTTCTATAAAATGTATCGTCCGTCACCGCTGACACACGCGGTATTTCTGGAAGAGGCACTGGGAACACCGGCACACATTTACTATAAGTTTGAGGGAAATAATACTTCCGGCAGCCACAAGCTCAATTCTGCGATCGCGCAGGCTTATTATGCAAAAGAGCAGGGACTGAAGGGCGTAACGACAGAGACAGGCGCAGGCCAGTGGGGCACCGCACTCTCTATGGCATGTTCCTTCTTTGACATCGACTGCAAGGTCTACATGGTTAAGGTTTCCTATGAGCAGAAGCCGTTCCGTCGGGAAGTGATGCGCACGTACGGCGCGTCTGTTACACCGTCTCCGTCGATGGAGACCAACATCGGCCGTGCGATCAATGCGGAGCATCCGGGCACAACCGGTTCTCTTGGCTGCGCGATCTCCGAGGCAGTTGAAGTGGCAACCTCCAATGAAGGATATCGCTATGTTCTGGGCAGCGTGCTCAATCAGGTTCTGCTGCACCAGTCCGTAATCGGTCTTGAGACAAAGGCTGCCTGCGACAAATACGGCATCAAGCCGGATATCATCATCGGCTGCGCCGGCGGCGGCTCCAACCTCGGCGGCCTGATCGCACCGTTCATGGGCGAGAAACTGCGCGGCGAGGCGGATTACCGCATCATCGCTGTTGAGCCGGCATCCTGCCCGAGCTTCACACGCGGCAAATTTGTCTATGACTTCGCTGACACCGGAAAGGTCTGCCCGATGGCGAAAATGTACACCCTCGGCCATGACTACATTCCGTCCCCGAACCACGCCGGCGGCCTGCGCTACCACGGCATGAGCTCGATCCTCTCCCAGCTGTACCATGACGGCCTGATGGAGGCGCGCACCGTGGAGCAGACAAAGGTATTTGAGGCGGCAGAACAGTTCGCGCGCGTCGAGGGTATCCTTCCGGCTCCGGAATCCAGCCATGCAATCCGCGCTGCGATCGACGAGGCGCTGAAATGCAAAGAGACCGGCGAAGAAAAGACCATCATCTTCGGTCTGACCGGCACCGGCTACTTCGATATGACCGCTTACGAGGCATACAATGACGGAAAAATGAACGATTATATTCCGACGGACGAAGAACTCGCAGAGAGCTTCGCAAAGATTCCGGACATCGGATTATAATTTGTGAGAGCGGGACGTTCCCGTCCGTCTGTACAATCCCGGATTATTATGGTATCTTATAAATAAGAATCCACCGACACCGGGCGGAGCCATCAGGGTTCTGCCCGGTTCATTTTTTCCTTTGGGACACATCGACGGGTCCGGCAGATTCGTGCCGGAGATCCGGCGTGTCCAGACGATGACAGGAGGGGTATTTATGAACGCAGCAGTTATTCTTATCATTATCATCGTTGTGATAGCCATCTGGGCGGTCACGGCCTACAACGGTTTCATCAAGGCACGCAACAGCGTGGAAGAAGGCTATTCGACCATGGATGTTTATCTGAAGAAACGGTATGATCTCATTCCGAATCTGGTTGAGACGGTAAAGGGCTACGCGAAGCACGAGAAAGAAACGCTGGAGAATCTGACTGCAGCCCGCGCAAAGGTCGGCAGCGCAGGCTCCGTAGAAGAGCGGGCACAGGCGGAAAATCAGCTGACCGGCGCACTGAAGACGCTGTTCGCGGTCGCCGAAGCCTATCCGGATCTGAAAGCAAATGCGAATTTCCTGAATCTGCAGAATCAGCTGCAGCAGACAGAGCAGGATATTGCCAACGCGAGAAAGTATTACAACGCGGTTGTGAAGAAATACAACAACAAGTGTGAGATGTTCCCGAGCAGTATTATCGCGGGCATCTTCCATTTCACAAGAAAGCCGATGTTTGAAGTCGGAAACGCTGCAGAGCGGGAGAATGTACAGGTGCAGTTCTGAGCACCGGAGATCTGCTTATGGAAAATGATACGAACATAAAACAGAATCAGATACAGCAGAACCAGGCGCAGCAGAGTCAGGCGCAGCAGAGCCAGGCGCAGCAGAGCCAGGCGCAGCAGAACCAGACACAGCAGAACCGGATCCGGCAGAATCAGACAAAACGCAGCAGGCGGATCGTGATGATCGTCGTGATTCTGATCATTGCGCTGCTGATTGCAATGTTACTTACGGTCCGGCCTGCCTTTACTGCGGTCAATTATAATGATTCGGATCCGCTTGACTATATCACAGAGCGTTTTGACGTACAGGTCGAGGCGACAGAGAAGCATGTGCTGCGCGTGCGGGAGGAGATCGATGTGGATTTCCGGCAGCCGCACCACGGGATTGAGCGGTATATCCCGTATAGCTCGAAACTCTATACGATTAAACACATCAAGGTCAAAGGCGGAAAAGCTGCAAAGGACACAACCTGGGATTTCGTTGACGATTATCAGGTGGGAGATGTCGGGCTGCGGATCGGCGATGAAGACAAAGTATTAACCGGCGCGCAGCACTATGAAATTTCCTATGACCTGATCTGCAACGAGGACGATGATAAATCGGCGGATTATCTCAGTATTGACCTGCTTCCCACCGGATGGGGGACATCGATCCGCGAGGCGGATCTTACCCTGACGCTGCCAAAGGAAATTGATCCGGCCGTGCTGAAAGTATATGCAGGGCAGTATGGTGATGAGGCGATTGCCGGCAGTGCTGCGGATGGCGCGCAGGTTGGTGAAAATACCGGCGCGGACAGTTCGCAGCAGGGCTCCGCATCCGGCGCGCAGGCCTGGACACTTGAAGGCGGCACAGAATTTCACATGCATGTGACGGACAGTCCGAAGGGATCCGGCGTGACGCTGCAGGCGGAACTGCCGGACGGCTACTGGGTCGGTGCAAGAAATAATACACCCGCACTGTATTTGCTGCTGATCTGTCTGATCGGATGCCCGCTTGCGGCGGCAGTTATGTGGTTCCTGTTCGGACGGGACCCGGAAATTGTCCAGACCGTCGAATTTGAACCGCCGGATGGTCTGACGCCTGCTGAGCTCGGGTATGTCATCGACGGCCGTGTCGATAAGGGGGATATGTCCTCGATGCTGATGTATTATGCGGCAAGAGGGTATCTCGGCATCTATGAGAAAAAGAAAAAAGAATATGAACTGCGGGAGCTGAAGAAACCGGAGCCGGATGATGAGAAGCAGTTTGCCAGGACGCTGTTCAGTGGGATCTTTTCCGGGAAAAAACGGAGAAATGTCGATGGAATGGAGATCCGGACGGCGAGTCTGAACAAGCTTCCGGCGGATTACGGGAAGAAACTTGCGACTGCTGAATTTCAGCTGCAGGGAGAATATACCGGAGATAAAGCACTTCACACGGAAGCTTCGAAAACCTGCCGTGTGATTTCCGTTCTGCTGGTGCTGGGCAACCTGATTTTTGTGACGCTGCTTGCAAGTGCTTTTTCATTTCGAAACGGAATACGGTGGAACCTTATTTTTCTGCTGCCGCTTGCAGCAGCCGGCGCATGGCTGGCAATTCATTCTTTCGATGTCAGGCGCTCACGCGGCCGCGTAAAAACACTGCTGTTTGGAGGACTCGGCTGGATCCTGTACGCAGCGGCATTTATCATATCAGGCAGGACCCTCGGTTATGTAACAGAGCGTGTGAATGTGACCGGAAGCAGTCCGCTGGCAGGCATTGCCGGCTCTCACATGACTCTGACCCTGCTTCTCGCGTTCTCGATGGGCCTGACCCTGTTTTTTGCAATCATTATGCGGGCGCGCACAAAGTCGGGCGCCGCGCTGGTGGGAAAGATTCTCGGATTCCGGAACTTCATACAGACAGCAGAGATCGACCGTCTGCGTGTCCTGCAGGACAGCGATCCGAATTACTTCTTCCGGATCATGCCATATGCATACGCGATGGGACTCGGCGCCCGGTGGGCAAAGAAATTTACCGATATCAAAGTGGAGCAGCCGCCCTGGTACAGCACCTATGACGGCGGCATCTGGGTGTTCTCGCCGCTCTGGTATCACAACTTCACACAGACAACAACCCGCAGCTATGCCGGCAGCTTCGTCAACAACCCTGATTCCGGTTCACACGGCAGCTTTGGCGGAGGCGGCGGCAGCTTCTCCGGCGGCGGCTTCTCCGGCGGCGGCTTCGGAGGCGGAGGAGGCGGCGCGTGGTAACTTCAGTGATAAGTCCAGTCTCAAAAAAGAACCAGCTACATGCTTGCATGTGAAACTGGTTCTTTTTATGAGACGACAACAGGGATGAGCATGGAGGGGTGTGCCCCGGAATGCGAATGCCTGTAGCACGACGGGAGTGCCTGGGCACGAAGTCGTGCGTGGACTTATCACAAAACAATCGGTGCGCGCGCGACTCCACTTCCGTGCGCGGTGTATTTACATTTATCAGCACTCGAACACCACGAGTGCTGATTTTTTCTTGACTTTCCTTTTCGGCAGGTCTAATATATGTATTTATGAGGAGACAGGGACAAATATCCCTCTCCGGCGAATTCTATCTGAGACAGGAGACAGACAGCTGTTCCTGTTCCCTGAAAATACATAAAAAGGAGCGTGAAAACATGGAACTGCAGCGTGGCAATCTTTCAATTAACAGTGAAAATATTTTCCCGATTATCAAGAAATGGATGTACTCCGATCAGGATATTTTTGTACGTGAGCTGATCTCGAATGCGTGTGATGCGATTACAAAGCGCAGAAAACTGGATGCGATCGGCGAGAAGCATCTGCCGGATGATTACAAGGCAGCCATTCACGTAATCGTGGATGACAAGGAGAAGACCCTGACGTTCATCGACAATGGTCTGGGCATGACTGCTGAGGAAGTCCAGAAGGATATTACGGACATCGCATTTTCCGGTGCGACAGAATTCCTTGAGAAATACAAAGACAAGGCGGATCAGGATCAGATTATCGGTCATTTTGGACTTGGATTTTACTCTGCATTCATGGTCGCAGATCAGGTTGACATTGATACCCTTTCCTTCCAGGACGGCGCGGAAGCAGTCCACTGGGAGTGCGACGGCAGCACAGAGTATGCCATGGGCGGCGGCGACTGGGAAGAGGTCGGCACCATGGTCACCCTGCACTTGAATGAGGACAGCCTGGAGTATGCCAATGAATACCGCGTGCGCAGCGTTCTTGAGAAATACTGTGCATTTATGCCGTATGAGATTTTCCTGACAAAGGCAAATGCCGAGCCGGAATATGAGACGGTCGATGAGGCAGATCTGCGCGACGATGATGAGATTGTTGAGCGCATCACAGTTCCGGCGAAGACGGAAGAGAAGGAAAAGGAAGACGGCACCAAAGAGACCGTTGAGACAGAGCCGGAGAAAAAGCAGGCGAAGATTAAGAAGCGTCCGGTTCCGGTCAATGATACGCACCCGCTCTGGGCAAAGCAGCCGTCAGAGTGCACCGATGAAGAATACAAAGAGTTCTACCGGCATGTGTTCCTGGACTACAAAGAGCCGCTCTTCTGGATCCATCTGAACATGGACTATCCGTTCAATCTGAAGGGAATTCTGTATTTCCCGCGGATCAACATGGAATACGAGTCCATCGAGGGAACCATCAAGCTCTATAACAACCAGGTATTTATCGCCGATAATATTAAAGAAGTTATTCCGGAATATCTGCTTCTGCTCAAGGGTGTGATCGACTGCCCGGATCTGCCGCTGAATGTCTCCAGAAGTGCACTGCAGAACGACGGATTTGTCCAGAAGATTTCCAATTATATCTCCAAGAAGGTCGCTGACAAGCTGTCCGGCATGTGCAAGAACGACCGCGAGAATTACGAGAAATACTGGGATGACATCAGTCCGTTCATCAAGTTCGGCTGCATCCGCGATGAGAAATTTGCGGAGCGCATGGCAGACTACATTCTGTACAAAGATCTTGATGACAAATACATGACGCTGAAGGACTACATCGCAGCAAATGTCAAGAAAGAGGAAGCTGCAGATGCAGAGGCCGGTGAAGCCGTTGATGCAGACGGAAATGCAGTAGAAGCGGAAGTCGTCGATGCAGGTGCGGCAGACACAGAAGCTGCTTCCGGCAAGGCAGATAGCACAGCAGATGCAGCCGGATCCGAAGCTGCGGATGACGCCGACAAAGAGCCGGAGAAGACAACCATCTACTATGTAACCGATCCGGTACAGCAGAGCCAGTACATCAACCTGTTCCGCGCACAGGGCATGAATGCCGTCAAACTTATTCACAACATCGACAGTGCATTCATTACACATATGGAGCGGACAAACGAAACCGTTCATTTCCAGCGGATCGACGCAGATCTGACAGAGGAAATGAAAGAAGACGGTGCTTCACTCGAAGAAGAGCAGACTGCACTCGAAGGCCTCTTCCGCAAGGTACTGGCAAATGAACAGCTCACAGTAAAAGTTGAGAACATCAAAGATGAAGTCGTTTCCGCAATGGTAACCCTTTCCGAAGACGGCCGCCGAATGAACGAAATGATGCGCATGTACGGCATGGGAAGCGATTCCATGTACGGTGTAGACGCAACGCTGATCCTCAACGCAAAACATCCGCTTGTACAGTACGTTTATGAGAATCGCGAAGACGAAGAAAAAGTAAAACCGTTCTGCGAGCAGCTGTATGACCTTGCAATGCTGGCAAACCGCCCGCTCGCACCGGAAGAAATGACAAGATTCATGGCACGCAGCAACGAACTGATGCTGCGCCTGACAAAATAACCAAAAGGAGACAGAGAACCGTCCCCTGTCTCCTCACAGCAATTCCAGCCGGGTAAGGAAGCGGGAGAGCTGCGCATCCCATGCGCGCTCGACCGCTTTTTGTATGTCAAATACAGCGAGCGAAGTTCCGCTGGTGATCAGCAGACGGCCTTCCTGAAAACGACAGTTGAAATAGAGGCCGTGCACATCTTCCGGGGCCACCGGAAGGCTTTCCTGCAGGATCAGGTTTGTTGCGGCATCTTCCGGATACTGAAAGACAAAGTGAAATGCCAGCGGCGTGCGTTTTCCGCGGATGATGGCGAGACAGTGGTTTTTCAGTTCAGCCCAGCGGACATAGCGGCCGCCTGCCCGGTCTGCATTGCCGGTACGCATGCCGGCAGCGTCGTCTTTGCTGCCCGCGCTGTGGCTGCGAATTTTTTTTGCAGCAGAATTGCCGCCAGTATTGTTCTGCAGCGCGCTGCCCGGTACAGCAGCGCCTGATGGCGCCTCTGACTCATCAGAGATGTCTCCGTAAAACGCCGGATGCAGTGTGCCGTCGATCCGGAAGGTTGCATAGGTTGTAATCGATACTTCCGGAACCAGAAAATGGTCGAAGGCATCACTGAGCAGAAGCCGGCTCATAAATAATTTTACCTGGTCAATTTCAAATGCAATCATAATGGATATCCTGTCAATCAAACAGATTAAGCTAATTAGGCGAATAGAGCCAATCGATCTTTGGTTTTCATAATATCAAAAATAACATTCATAAGTATACGTGATGTGACAGGAAAAAGCAACTGTGAAATCCTCTCTTGTCAAATGATGCGGTCTTGATTATAATGAAATCTGTTGAAATGAACCGGGAACTTCAAGGATCACGGATGATAATCACACCGATGCTCATGGATGAGAATCGTATCTCCCGGACGTTATGTAAAAAATTGTGAAAGGAACAATTCAGATATGAGTCAGCAGAAAGTAGACCGTTATAAAGAAGAAAAAGCAAACCGCCAGCAGATTATCAAGAAGGCAAAACGCAGACTTCGTATTGAAGTGATCGCGCTGGTTGCAGTGCTCGCACTGCTGGTCGGATGGTTTTCTTTTGCGGTTGTTCAGCAGGTAAGAAGCAATGCAGAGAAGAAAGTAGTCTCTACTGAGATCTCGACAGCAGCAATTGAAGGCTACATGAGTGACCTGAGTGCACAGGTCAACGGAACAGAGGAAGAATAAGATTCCTGTAAGCATGAATTATATGAAAAACCGGAGCAAAGCAGCTCCGGTTTTTTTCAGGATTTATTTTATTCTGTTGAGTTACTATGCCTGGAAATTTATGCTTCTTCCTTAACGACGTTAGTAGCCTGCGGACCCTTCGGGCCTTCTACCAGATCAAAGGTAACCGCCTGTCCGTCTGACAGTGTCTTATAGCCTTCACTCTGGATTGCGCTGAAATGTACAAAAGCGTCGTTGCCTTCTTCATCAGTGATAAAACCAAATCCCTTCTCAGGATTAAACCATTTAACAGTTCCTTTCATTTTCGTACCTCCATACCGATTAACATTCATCAATTATAGTGAACAGATGAAGAAAAGTCAATCGACATTTTGTGATTTTCAGAGGGAGTTATAGTAGAATTACAATACGATATGGCAAAAAGTTGAGATGATTCGCGGCTGCCGCGCCAGGAAGGTGATATAACCTCAAAAACCAATAATTGTTTTGCCTTTCAAGTGACGCACCGTTATAATAAAACGCATAAGGTAACAGAGATAAATAAAACGTATAAAACACAGGAGACCATAGATCAGCAAGAGCGGAGAGATGCAATGGGATATACAATACTGATTAAGAATGGCAGAGTCATTGATCCGGATACAAAATTCGACGGGATTTGTGATCTGCTGCTGAAGGATGGTGTGATAGAAGCCTGCGAGAAGGAAATCCGGATTGACCCGGATATGAAAGTTGAGCCGGAGGATAGCGCTGTCGATGAAAAGGCAGCAGTTTCCGAAAACACAGCAGATCTGACGGCAGCGGACAAGGCGGCAGAAGCAGCAGAAGGCGCCGGGGCAGCCGGACAGAAAACAGCAGACACAGAAACGACAGACACAAAAACAGCAGAAAAACCGGACCCGGAAGGACCATACACAATTCCGGGCGCAGACCGCATCATCGATGCGGCCGGCTGCTATGTCATGCCGGGGCTCATTGATATGCATGTGCATCTTCGCGACCCGGGCCTGACACAGAAGGAAGATATTAACAGCGGCGCACGCGCGGCAGCGGCAGGCGGATTTACGACGATTGTCGCGATGCCGAACACGAAGCCGGTTATTGATTCCCCGGACCGCGTCGACTATGTGACGAACAAGGCCCACAATGCGCCGGTCCACGTACTGCAGGCCGGTGCAGTGACGAAAGGACAGAAAGGAAAGGAACTTTCAGATATTGCCGGCATGAAGGAACACGGCATTCCGGCCATCAGTGAGGACGGAAAATCTGTCATGAATGCGCAGCTCTGCAAGGAAGCGCTGAAGGTTGCGGCAGAGCTGAATATTCCGTTTCTGGATCACTGCGAGGACGCAAATCTGGTTCACGGCGGATGCGTCAATGAAGATACATTTTCCGAGAAGGAAGGCGTTCCCGGCATCGGCAATGAAGTTGAAGATGTCATCATTGCGCGTGATATCATGCTGGCCGATAAAACCGGTGCGCACCTGCATCTCTGCCACTGTTCGACGTGGGGAAGCTACGAGATGCTGAAGAAAGCAAAAAATGACGGAATGGATGTCTCCGGCGAAGTCTGCCCGCATCACTTCACGCTGGTCAGTGCAGACCGGATCCCGGGGGATACCAATTATAAAATGAATCCGCCGGTCCGCAGCGAGAAGGACCGCGCGGCTTTGATCAAAGGTCTGCAGGAGGATGTTTTTGAGGTGATTGCGACGGACCATGCGCCGCATACACGTCTGGACAAAGCCGGGACGCTGCAGGAGGCGGCCTTCGGCATCGTCGGCCTGGAGACGGCGGTTTCCCTGACAATCTCTGAGCTGGTTGCACCGGGCATTCTGACACCGATGCAGATGGCGGAAAAGATGAGCAGCAATCCCGCGCGGATTCTGCATCTGGAGAACAGAGGTTCCCTGGCACCGGGCAAAGAGGCGGATGTCGTGATTATCGATCCGGCGGCAGAATACGTGATTGATCCGAAGACATTTGCGTCAAAAGGGAAAAATACACCGTTCGGCGGACGGAAGGTACAGGGCGTTGTGATGTATACAGTCTGCGGCGGGCAGGTTGTGTACGAGAAGAGAGATTAAATTTGTTGAATCAATATAATAAAAAGGCAACCGGCAGTTCTGCAAATTCGCGGGAAGAGATAAAGAAAGAAGGAAGATAAACGATGATAAACGAGCTTATTAATAAGATCAGGAAGACGCAGGCGCCGATCGTGGTGGGACTGGATCCGCAGCTGGGCTTTATCCCGCAGGCGGTGCAGGCAAAAGCATTTGCGGAGCACGGCGAGACGCTGGAAGGTGCTGCAGCCGCGATTCTGGCATTTAATAAAGCAATTGTGGATGCGGTTGCAGATCTGGTGCCGGCTGTGAAGCCGCAGATTGCGATGTATGAGCAGTACGGCATTCCGGGACTGAAAGCATATGAGGAGACTGTGACGTACTGTCAGGAGAAGGGTCTGATCGTCATCGGCGATGTGAAGCGCGGTGACATCGGTTCGACTTCGCTGGCTTATGCGGCGGCGCACATTGGCACAGTGCAGGTCGGAACAAAGACATTTGCCCCGTTCCACGAGGATTTCTGCACGGTCAACCCGTACCTGGGCAGCGACGGAATCAATCCGTTTATCGATGTCTGCAAAGAGCAGAAAAAGGGTATTTTCGTGCTGGTCAAGACATCCAATCCGTCCAGCGGCGAGTTTCAGGACCGTCTCATTGACGGCAGACCACTCTACGAGCTGGTCGGCGAACAGGTCGCAGCATGGGGCGAACAGGCGATGGGAGATGAATACAGCTATGTCGGTGCGGTTGTCGGTGCGACCTATCCGGAGATGGGACGCGTGCTGCGCAGCCTGATGCCGAAAAGCCTGATCCTGGTGCCGGGCTACGGCGCGCAGGGCGGAAAAGGCAAGGATCTGGTGCCGTTCTTCAACGAAGACGGACTGGGCGCCATCGTCAATTCTTCCCGCGGCATAATCGCGGCTTACCGCCAGGAGGCTTACAAGTCCTATGGCGAGGCAAATTATGCGGATGCGGCGCGGGCAGCAGTTCTGGACATGAAGCAAGACATCATGGAAGCACTCGGCTAAATGACCGGCAACACGGCAGATACAGTATTTTAAGTCAGGAGCAAGTATGAAAACAGCAGCAATCTGCGAGGTAATCAGGCAGAAAGAACTGATTCCGGGAATCTTTGACCTCCTTCTGAAGGCACCGGAGATCGCGGCAGCGGCCGTACCGGGCCAGTTCGTAAATGTCTATACAAATGATGCGTCAAAGCTTTTGCCGCGGCCGATCAGCATCTGTGAGGCGGATTCGGATCACGGCACACTGCGTCTTGTCTACCGGGTCAGCGGCGAGAAAACCGGCACCCGGCAGTTTGCGGCGCTGCAGACAGGCAGCGAGATCCGGATTCTGGGGCCTCTCGGAAATGGATTTCCGGTCGATGAAATTGCAGGGAAGCACATTTTCCTCTGCGGCGGCGGCATCGGAATTCCGCCCATGCTCGAAACGGCGAAAGCCGCAAAAAAGGCGGGCGCAGAGATCGATGTCATTCTGGGGTACCGGGATCAGTGTTTCCTGGCTGATGAATTTGCCGCTTACGGCACCATTCACATTGCGACGGAAGACGGCAGTACAGGCGTAAAGGGAACAATTCTCGATGCCATTTTACAGGAACAGCTGCAGGCAGATGTGATCCTGGCCTGCGGACCGAAGCCGATGCTGCGTGCACTCAAGGCATATACCGATGCGAAGCAGGTTCCCTGCTGGATTTCCATGGAAGAGCGCATGGCCTGCGGAATCGGCGCGTGTCTTGCCTGCGTATGCGAGACGAAAGACAAAGACGCACATAGCCATGTGCGCAATGCGCGTGTATGTAAGGACGGCCCGGTGTTCCGCACGACGGAGGTGGTATTATGAATCTCAAGGTGAAACTGGCCGGCGTGACGCTCAAAAATCCCGTTATGACGGCATCCGGCACCTTCGGCTCCGGTGAAGAATACAGCGAATTTGTGGATCTCTCGAAACTCGGCGCAGTCGTGACCAAAGGCGTCGCGCCGACCCCGTGGGAGGGCAATCCGACCCCGCGCGTGACAGAAGTTTACGGCGGCATGCTCAATGCCATCGGCCTGCAGAATCCGGGCATCGAGGTGTTCTGTCAGCGCGATATCCCGTTTCTGAAGCAGTTTGACACGCGGATCATTGTCAATGTCTGCGGCCACACGGCGGAAGAATATGCCGCGGTTGTGGAGCGGCTGGCAGACGAGCCGGTCGATCTGCTGGAAATCAATATTTCCTGCCCGAATGTCAAGGAAGGCGGCATCGCCTTCGGACAGGATCCGAAAGGAATCGAGGCCATCACGCGGGAAATCAAATCCCACGCGAAGCAGCCGGTGATCATGAAACTCAGTCCGAATGTCACGAGCATTGCGGACTGCGCGCGCGCGGCCGAGGCAGGCGGCGCGGACGGCATTTCCCTGATCAATACTTTGACGGGCATGAAGATCGACGTGAAGCGGCGCACCTTTGTGCTGGCAAATAAGACCGGCGGCATGTCCGGCCCGGCGATTCACCCGATCGCAGTGCGGATGGTCTATCAGGCGGCGCACGCGGTAAAAATACCGGTCGTCGGCATGGGCGGCATCATCTGCGCGGAGGACGCACTGGAATTTATTCTGGCAGGCGCCACGGCTGTCTCCGTCGGAACGGCGAATTTCATCAACCCGTACGTGACGCAGGAAATTGTGGCGGGAATCGAGAAATATCTGGAAGAAGAAGGCATTGCGGATGTCAGAAGCCTGATCGGGGCGGTGGAGTGATTTTTGTGAGAATATTAAAAGAAGTGCCTGCAGCATTCCAAAACAGGCACGCTTGCGCTAGCTCGTTCTCGCAGCGGTACTAAGCATCACAAGGATGCTCCTTGCTCTGCAAGTACCGGCGGAACTCGGACTACCTGCTTTTGGAATTGCTGCAGGTACATCCGCAAAAGTTAACGATATGGACACAAAAATCACTGAGAGAGAATAGAAAGGGAAAATAGAATGTCAACATACAAGAAAGAATTTATTGATTTCATGGTCGCGAGCCAGGTTCTGAAGTTCGGGAGCTTTACATTGAAGAGCGGCCGGCAGAGTCCGTTTTTCATGAATGCGGGCCTGTATGTGACGGGCGAACAGCTCGAGAAGCTGGGCGAGTTCTATGCGCGGGCGATCCATGATCGCTACGGTCTGGATTTTGATGTGCTGTTCGGGCCGGCTTATAAGGGAATTCCGCTGGCAGTCGCGACATCGATGGCAATCAGCCGGCTTTACGGCGTCAATGTCCGGTACAGTTCCAACCGGAAGGAAGTGAAGGACCACGGCGATGCAGGCATTCTGCTTGGCAGCCCGATCCATGACGGCGACCGTGTCGTGATCATCGAGGATGTCACGACGTCAGGAAAATCCATCGAGGAGACCTTCCCGATTCTCAAGGCGCAGGGCGATGTGGAGATCAAGGGACTGATCGTCTCCCTGAACCGCATGGAGAAGGGAACCGGTGAGAAGAGCGCTCTTTCAGAGATTCAGGAGAAATACGGTTTTCCGGCAAATGCGATCGTGACGATGGCGGATGTAACGGAATATCTCGCAAATAATGAAACAGACGGCGCGAAGCTGATTGACGCGGAGCGGCTGCAGGCGCTGAAGACGTATTATGAGCAGTACGGCGCAGCCGAGTACAGCGCGGATTATGACAGGGTATTCGGAGCGTAGACATCGGGATCAACGATCGCGATTCAAATAAACAGCATATTTAAAAAATTACTATGGCGAAGAACAGATATACATTTATCAGAAAAGTTGCACCCGGTGCGAAAGAATCCATCATATTTGCCAGCATTTCCCTCGGCGTATTTCTGCTGGATGTCATTCTTTCGTTTGCGTTTGGCGGCAGCGGCGGCACAGCGCTCGGAGCACTGGGGCTGTTTGCACTGCTGGCAGCGGTGTATGGATTTTTGAAAGGCCTGAAGGCGATCTCGTACCGCGGGACGAGCTACCTGATCACGGCACTTGGGACCATTTACGCAGGCGTAATGTGCGTCCTGTGGATCGGGATGTTTTTCCTGGGTGTTTCGTGAGAAATACAACCGGCCGGATCATGGCGAAACAGACCGGCAAAATACACGGACAGAACAGATCTGCCGGATCCCGGTGAAATGCGCCAGAAAAAAACGGCCGGATCCCGACAGACAAAAATAATAAAAATGGAGACTGACGATTGAAAATACTTGCAATAGACAGTTCAGGAATTGTCGCGACCGTGGCACTTCTTGACGATGACATTCTGGTGGCGGAATACACCATCAATCACAAAAAAACACATTCCCAGACACTGCTGCCGATGATTGACGAGATCACAAAGATGGCAGAGCTGGATCTGCAGGAACTGGATGCAGTTGCGGTCGCTGGCGGCCCCGGTTCCTTTACAGGTCTGCGCATCGGCTCAGCGACGGCAAAGGGACTCGGACTGGCGCTGGACGTGCCGCTCATCTCCGTCCCGACGCTGGATGCCCTCGCATACAATCTGTGCGGAAGTGCGGACATCGTCTGCCCGATGATGGACGCCCGCCGTCAGCAGGTCTATACCGGCGTTTACAGCTTCTACGGGGAGCAGATGGAGACACTGATGCCGCAGGCACCGATGGCAGTCGAGGACATCGCCGCGCGGTTAAATGAGATCTGCGCGGAGGCCAGAATCAGTGTGCCGGAGGCTACAATCAATGTGTCGGAGGCCGGAATCAGTGTGCCGGAGGCGGATTCCATCAAGGCCGCACCGGTCATTCTGACACTGCTTGGCGACGGCATACCGGTCTATCAGGAGAAGCTGGATGAACTTCTGGAGGTTCCTTACCGCATTGCACCGCCGCATCTTTCCAGGCAGCGGGCGGGCGCGCTCGCGGTGCTCGCAGCGCAGTATCTGCGGGAAGGCAGAACCGTCCCGGCCGACGAGCATGTGCCGGATTATCTGCGCCTCTCCCAGGCAGAGCGGGAACGCATGGAAAAAGAACAGCAGGAGCGTACGGAAAAAGAACAGCAGGAGCGTATGGAGAAAGAACAGCGCGAAAAGGCCGCAGATCCACAGCAGAAAGAAGGATCACAGGAATAACTGAAATCAGATTGCAAGCAGGGAAGTACTGTCATGATGCCGGTGCTTCCTTTTGTTACTTGCAGATGTGACCGGAAAATCCCTGCCGTTGTGGCAGAGAAATCTCTGCCGTTGTGACAGAGAAGTACCTGAAGGCGCGACAGAAGAAGGAATCGACCAGCTATGCCGGAAGCAGAGATCATCATCAGAAAAATGTGTGCAGCAGATCTTGATGCGGTCGCACGGATCGAAACAGAGAATTTCTCCACACCGTGGAAACGAGCGGATTTTGAGCACTATCTCGATGATCCGCAGGCACTGTTTCTCGTTGCGGTTTTAACACGGGCAGGTGCGACGGAATGTGATCCGGGAAACGGTCTGCAGCAGTCTGCTCCGGCAGACGCGCAGCAAAAAGCCGGCAGAGCTGTACAGCCAAAATCCGGCGGAGCTGAGCAGAAAACAATCGCCGGCTATATCGGCTGCCTCTATGCGGCGGATGAGGGCGACATCACAAATGTTTCCGTAGATGCTGCATGCAGGCGGCGCGGCATCGGCCGGGAACTGGTGCGGACACTTCTGACAGAGTCAGAGCAGCGCGGCTGTGAACGGATTTTCCTCGAAGTACGGCAGTCCAACGAGGCTGCAGTCCGGCTCTATCAGATGCACGGTTTTCAGGAGATCGGCATCCGCAGAAATTATTACCAGAAGCCGGCAGAGGATGCGCTGCTGATGCGGTATGAAAACAAAAAATTAACGGGGGTAAGAAGATGAATCTGACAGCAATCGAAGACAGAATTGAGCAGTGTTACGATGCAATTCAGGCAAAAATCCCGCAGCAGCCGAAGGTTGCCCTGACGCTGGGGTCGGGACTTGGCGACTTTGCATACGATCTGGCAGATAAAACCATCGTGCCGTACCGCGAAATCAATGCATTTCCGGTTTCGACTGTCAGCGGCCACCGCGGGCAGTTTGTGTTTGGTTATGTGGAGGATGTCCCCGTGATTGCGATGCAGGGACGGATTCATTATTATGAAGGATACTCCATGGAAGATGTGGTTCTGCCGATCCGGATTATGCGGCGCATGGGAGCGGAGATCCTGTTCCTGACCAATGCGGCCGGCGGGCTGAATACGGATTTCAAGGCAGGAGACCTGATGATGCTGACAGACCAGATCTCATCATTTGTGCCGTCACCGCTTATCGGAACCAATCCGGAGACGCTGGGGACTCGCTTCCCGGACATGTCTGAGATCTATGACAGAGAATTGCAGCAGGTCCTGCGCTGTGTGTCAGCGGAAAATGACATCGCCCTGCGGGAAGGCGTCTACGTCCAGTTCTCCGGGCCGAACTATGAATCACCGGCAGAGGTGCGGATGGCAAAGCTTCTGGGCGGCGATGCCGTCGGCATGAGCACGGCCTGCGAGGCCGTTGCAGGCAATCACTGCGGATACCGCATCTGCGGCATTTCGTGCATTACCAATCTGGCAAGCGGACTTTCGGACAAACCGCTTTCGCACGAAGAAGTCAAACAGGCCGGAATCGATGCGGGACCGCGGTTCAAGAAGCTTGTGCGCGAAAGTATTATCAGGATGGGAAAATTATAATTGATGAATGTGAGCTGTGCCGGCGTTATTGAAGTACCTGAAACTGGATTGTGGAGCCGGCACAACCCGCGAAGGATACAGAATACAGAAACAGGAGGATTTTGACAGATTGCATATTTTAGGATTGGATGAGATAGAAACAGAGCGGTTCGGACTCGCGCTCGAGAGGCTGCAGGAGATCGCGGCCGGGCGGGATGAGAGCCTGAAGCTGAATAAAGCTGCAGAGCAGTTTTTTGCCCACGAGGCGGCATTTCTGGTGGAAATGGAACAGCTGCGGCAGGATCTGGCAGCGGGCGTATACAGAGACGCTTCCCTTGCGGAGCTGCAGACGCAGAACCAGAAACTGTATGAGGAAATTCTGCCGGAGAATTATGCCGCATGTTACGGAAATCCGGCTTTCGCGGCAGAGCAGTTCGGCGAAAACGGGCAGGTGATGAGTTTTCTGTATATGGAGCTGCGGGGCGCGGTTGTGTATGCATATGAGAACCGGCCGTGGGATCTGCTGATTCTGATGGAGCTGCTGCTGGCATTTTACAGCAGCTTTGCGGCGGCCTGCCAGGAAGCTGAAGAAGCAGAATTAACCCCGGAACCGGACGCCCTCCGCCAGGAAATCTACTGGTATGCCTACGACTACTGCCCGGAATTCATGCATCACCGCGTGCAGGAGACGTTGGATCCCGCACAGCGCTTCGCGGCGGATATCATTTTACAGGAAGATTTGTCGGACCCGCGCTATCTGTACCGGTTCGGCGAGTACATCACGGAAAATGAGCTCCGGACGGCGGCATTTCTTGCAAAGATGACAGAAGAAGAGATCGAATCCATCGCCCGCACCTGGACAGAAGGATACCGCATCGGTTTCATTGTCGGCCGCAAGGATATCACCATCAAAGACACCGTCAACATCCGGTGGCGGCTCGGATTTGAGCGCGTCGTGCGCGCAGCCATCCGCCAGTTTGAAGAGATGGGTCTGAAGAGCGTCCTGTACAGAAGTGCGGCACATGTTGTCAACAAACATGCGCATGTCCGCATCGGGTGGTACGGCGCTGTGCCGAACCAGCAGTTCGAATACGACCACCGCAACGACAGTGCGCTGTATGTGGATGAGCGGTTCATCTCACACAGACTGCAGACGCTGCAGCAGGCATATGAGGAAGAGAAGGAGCTGGCGGCGGTTCATGGCGGACCGGCTGTCATGGAGACCTTCGGTGAGAAAACATTTACCCCTGAAAATAACAGCGCCGCGCTGAATCTGACAACTGAACAGCAGCAGCTCGCCGCGCGTTATCAGACCGAGGCGGGACAGATCACAAACCGCTACATCAAAGGCGAGGAGCGCAGCTTCACAATCATCGCCTATCCGGTGCCGGACATCGGCGAGCAGTTTGAAGAGATCTTTCAGGAGACGGTCCGGATCAACAACCTGGATTACACGCTGTATCAGAAAATCCAGCAGAAGCTGATCGATGCACTGAATGAAGGTGTAAAAGTCCACATCACAGGTCGGAACGGCAACGAGACCGACCTGACGGTTGCCCTGCACCCGCTGACAGATCCGGAAAAACAGACGATTTTCGAAAACTGCGTCGCAGATGTAAACATTCCGGTCGGAGAAGTATTTACCTCTCCGCAGCTGACCGGCACAAACGGTCTGCTGCACGTCAAACAAGTATTCCTCGAAGGTCTGCAGTACCATGACCTGAAAATCCGCCTGACCGACGGTATGATCAGCGAGTACAGCTGCGCGAATTTCAAAGACGAGGCGGAAAACCGGCAGCTGATCGAAGAAAATATTCTGTTCCACCATCCGACTGTTCCGATCGGCGAATTTGCCATCGGAACCAATACGACGGCTTATCAGGTGGCGCATACCTACGGAATCGCGGACAAATTCCCGATCCTGATCGCCGAAAAAATGGGCCCGCACTTCGCGATGGGCGATACCTGCTACAGCTTCCAGGAGGACGTGGCCGTCTACAATCCGGACGGGAAAGAAATCATCGCGCGGGATAACGAGCGCTCACTCTTACGGAAATCCGACCCGGAAAAGGCGTATTTCGGATGCCACACGGACATCACAATCCCCTACGAAGAACTCGGCGCGATCCGTGTCATCCGCACGGACGGCAGTGAGATTACGCTGCTCGAAAACGGCAGATTTGTCCCGCCGGGGACAGAAGTACTGAATGAGCCGCTCGATGCACTGCAATAAATCGGCATGTTCGTGTATTGTATCCGGCCGGATGGTTTGGTAAAATATCTCTGAATGAGCAGCGAGCAATACAGCATATAACGGATCTTGTTCATTGACCAAAAAAGACCGTTTATAAATGATTTATGACAGGGACACGCGGATGTGCCCCGGTCAGCACTGTAAGAAACATATCACAGGAGGAAACAAAAGTGGCTAAAGTTGGAATTATCATGGGCAGCGATTCGGATATGCCGGTTATGGCGAAAGCCGCAGATATGCTCGAAAAGTTCGGAATTGACTATGAGATGACCATCATCTCCGCACACCGCGAGCCGGATACATTCTTCGAATATGCAAAATCAGCTGAGGAGAAGGGCTTCAAGGTTATCATCGCAGGCGCAGGCATGGCGGCACATCTGCCGGGCATGTGCGCAGCAATCTTCCCGATGCCGGTCATCGGTATCCCGATGCACACCACATCTCTGGGCGGACGTGATTCTCTTTACTCCATCGTCCAGATGCCGAGCGGCATCCCGGTTGCAACCGTGGCAATCAACGGCGCGGCAAATGCGGCAATCCTCGCTGCAAAGATCCTCGCAACATCCGATCCGGAACTGCTGCAGAAGGTAAAAGATTACGCCGCAGAGCTGAAGGGACAGGTTGAAGCAAAAGATGCGCGCCTGCAGGAAGTTGGTTACAAGAACTATAATAAATAAGCTCTTGTTGGACTGCGACGGAGCAATCCGAAGCTTATGAAATGAGTATTTACAGGAGGAAGTATGGATTATAAGAGTGCAGGAGTCGATATTGAGGCCGGCTACAAGTCGGTTGAACTGATGAAGGAATATGTCGCGCGTACAGCGAGACCAGAACTGCTTGGCGGGCTTGGCGGCTTTTCCGGCGCTTTTTCCATGGAGCGGTTCAAGGATATGGAGAAACCGACACTGGTTTCCGGAACGGACGGTGTCGGAACAAAACTGAAAATTGCATTTCTGATGGACCGGCATGACACGATCGGCATTGACTGTGTCGCAATGTGCGTCAATGACATTGCATGTGCCGGCGGCGAACCGCTGTTTTTCCTGGACTATATTGCCTGCGGTAAGAACGTTCCGGAGAAAATCGCTGATATCGTCAAGGGTGTCGCAGAGGGCTGCGTGCAGGCCGGTGCGGCGCTGATCGGCGGTGAGACAGCAGAGATGCCGGGCTTCTATGACATCGATGAATATGACCTCGCGGGATTTGCAGTCGGCATCGTGGACGAGAAAGACATGATCACAGGACAGGATCTGGCAGAGGACGATGTTCTGATCGGCATCGCATCATCCGGCATCCACAGCAACGGCTATTCGCTGGTCCGCAAGGTCTTCGACATGACGCCGGAATCGCTGAATGTCTATTATGACGCGCTTGACGCAAAGCTGGGAGACGTACTGCTCCGCCCGACGAAGATCTACGTGAAGGCACTGCGGTCCGTCAAAGAGGCGGGTGTCCGCATCAAGGCGTGCAGCCATATCACGGGCGGCGGCTTCTACGAAAATGTGCCGCGCATGCTCAAGGAAGGCACCCATGCGGTCATTCACACGGACAGCTACCCGATTCCGCCGATCTTCCGCCTGCTGGCGAAAGAAGGCGAGATCGAAGAGCAGATGATGTACAACACCTTCAACATGGGCATCGGCATGATTCTGGCCGTAAAACAGGAAGACGTGGATGCGGCAATGAAGGCCGTCCGCAAGGCCGGCGAATATCCGTATGAGATCGGTAAGATTGTCAGCGGAGAGAAGGGTGTTACACTGGATTAAATAACCCATGTCACATGGATCATCAGATCCATGTGACTTTTTTCGAGGAGGACAACAAGATGCTCAGAATGGCCGTACTGGTGTCGGGCGGCGGCACGAATCTGCAGGCAATTATTGATGCAATTGAAAACGGACAGATACAGGATGCGGAGATTGCCGTGGTGATCAGCAATAATCCGGGCGTTTATGCGCTGGAGCGTGCGGCGAAGCACGGGATCGACGCGGTGACGCTTTCACCGAAGACATTTGAGAACCGGGCGGCATTTAATGACGCGCTGCTGGAGACGGTGCAGTCTTATGATGTGGATCTGATTGTCCTGGCGGGATGTCTGGTTATTATTCCGGAAAAGATGGTCGACGCATTCCCGAACCGCATCATCAACATCCATCCGGCGCTGATTCCGTCTTTCTGCGGCACGGGGTATTATGGCCTGAAGGTGCATGAGGCGGCACTGGCACGCGGCGTGAAGCTGACCGGAGCAACCGTACATTTTGTGGATAAAGGAACGGATTCCGGCCCGATTATCCTGCAGAAGGCAGTTGCTGTGCAGGAAGATGATACGCCGGAAGTGCTGCAGCGGCGCGTGATGGAAGAAGCCGAGTGGGTGATCATGCCCGAGGCCATCCGGCTGATTGCGGCCGGACGTGTGGAAGTTGTTGACGGGAAAGTACACATTAAGGGGTGATATGATATGAAAATACTCATCGTAGGAAGCGGCGGACGTGAGCACGCAATTGCATGGAAGGTGGCACAGAGCCCGAAGGCAGAGAAGATTTACTGTGCACCGGGTAATGCCGGCATCGCAGAATATGCAGAGTGTGTGCCGATCGGCGCAATGGAATTCGACAAACTGGCTGCATTTGCAGAAGAGAAGCAGATCGACCTGACCATCATCGGCATGGATGATCCGCTTGTCGGCGGCATTGTTGATGTCTTTGAGGAGAAGGGCCTGCGCGTCTTCGGACCGCGCAAAAATGCGGCGATCCTCGAGGGATCCAAGGCATTTTCCAAGGACCTGATGAAGAAATACAACATTCCGACAGCGGCCTATGAGACCTTCACAGATCCGCAGGCGGCACTGGAGTATCTGGAGACAGCAAAATTCCCGATCGTCCTGAAGGCAGACGGTCTCGCGCTCGGCAAGGGCGTTCTGATCTGCGAGACAAAGGAAATGGCCGTTGACGGCGTGCGCCAGATCATGCAGGACCGTAAGTTTGGCACAGCCGGCGACAAGATGGTCATCGAGGAGTTCATGACCGGCCGCGAGGTTTCCGTACTTTCCTTTGTAGACGGCAAGATCGTCAAGACCATGGCATCCGCACAGGACCACAAGCGTGCAAAAGACGGCGACCAGGGTCTCAATACCGGCGGCATGGGCAATTTCTCCCCGACACCGTTCTATACCGATGAAATCGATGCATTCTGCCAGAAGAATATCTTCCAGCCGACCGTCGATGCGATGGCAGCGGAAGGAAGACCGTTTGTCGGCGTAATTTTCTTTGGACTGATGCTGACAGAAGACGGCCCGAAGGTGCTCGAATACAATGCCCGCTTCGGCGATCCGGAGGCACAGGTTGTGCTGCCGCGCATGAAGAACGACATGATCGAAGTCTGTGAGGCCTGCATCGACGGCAAACTCGACGAGATCGATCTGCAGTTCGTCGACGATCCGTGCGTCTGCGTCGTCCTCGCATCTGATGGCTACCCGGTTTCCTACGAAAAAGGATTCCCGATTCGCGGCCTCGAGAACTTTAAGGACAAAGACGGCTACTACGTCTTCCACGCAGGTTCCGCATTCAACGACAAGGGTGAGATCGTCACAAACGGCGGCCGTGTCCTTGGTGTTACAGCACTCGGAAAAGACCTGAAAGAAGCCCGCGCCAATGCTTATAAAGCAGTTGACTGGGTCGACTTCGACAATAAATACTATCGCCATGATATCGGCAAGGCGATTGATGAAGCGTGAAATCGGCATCAATTGAAGTGTGAAAGGTCATAAAGATGTTATTTGGAAATAAAACCGACATCAATGCCGGCATAAAAGAATTCGAATCCACACCGAATGCGCTTCTGTACGATGTCCGCGAGACGGACGAGTACGCAGCCGGCCACATCCCCGGATCAGTCAACATGCCGCTCTCCACGCTGGCAGAAGCAAAACTCCCGGAGGATAAAAATGTGCCGCTGTACGTACACTGCCTGAGCGGTGCGCGAAGTTCCAAAGCCGTGAAGTACCTTCAGATGCAGGGATATACCAATGTGAAAAACATCGGCGGGATCAATGCGTATAAGGGGAAAATAGAGAAGTAAATAACTATAAAAACAAGTGTTGACAAATACGTGACCGCTATTATATAATAGCAAAGCGGTCACGCGTGGCGAGGTAGCTCAGCTGGCTAGAGCACACGGTTCATACCCGTGGTGTCGAGGGTTCGAGTCCCCCCCTCGCTACTGTTCTAAGATCCCGAAATTCCTTATAAAATCAAGGAATTTCGGGTTTTTGTTTTTTGGAGAATGACTCGGTTTTTGGGTCACCTTGGGTCACCTGCTAAAAATACAATATGAATTCGTAAAATTCAGCTGATTTTCGGCAGAAAATCCAGCGAATTAATGAATCTCAGATTTTCTTCATCGGTATTTACATCGAAAGAGTAATTGCCGATTGTTGTCCTCACATCTTTATGACCGACTATTTCTGCAATCTTTTCAAAGGACATCCCTGCGTCTCTTAGTGAAGAAATAAAGGTACTGCGGATTTTATGCATGGAGCGTTCAAGAATTCCTGCTTCACGGCAGTATTTTCTGATGCGTATATCCAGTGCCCTGTCATGAATCTTTCCTGTCTTTCTGGTGAAAAACAACCATTCAGAAACAATTCCCTGATCCTGATAATAATCTCTCAGGATTTCAAGAATATACAAAGCATCATCGGATAAAACGATATCCCGTGGTCCAAATTCACCTTTTGTATCATCTACAATTGTATAGTGATACTTCCCAAGAGATTTAAAATCACTGTCTGCATCCTGATATCGACGTTCTATACGTTGAATATGCAGAATCCGTCCGTCAATATCTGACCACTTCAATGCCGCAGCTTCTCCGAGTCGAATTCCTGTTTGAAAAACAAACAGTACAGCCAGGGGGACTGCATGTGGCTTTTTTCGAAAATCCTCAAAAGCAATCTCGTTGATGTCTTTTGACTCGACTTTGGAAAAAGTCTTCTGCGTGGATTTTTTCTTTCTGGTTTTGAAGATTCCCAGTTCAGCATAATCAATAAAGTCAAATGGATTTTGAGATATATATTTCCGCTTTCTGGCGTATTCACAAAGCTGTCGGAATAATACGGAGAATTTGCTGAATTTCTTATAATTCATCTGTTCTGCTTTGATGTGGTCAGCAAGCCAGATCTCCAGTTCTGGTGTGGTGAGTTCCCGCAGGTCCTTTTTTATGATTGGGTCATCTTTGTAATATTTTTTCCATGTTTTCACATAAGCATTGACTGTCGTTTCAGCACGGACTCGTGATTTGTACTCCATGAACTCCTGATAAATCGATTCGAATGTTACAGGGAGTGCCATCTGAGATTTGTAATGGTCCAGAAGAAAACGCTCCAGTGCGGATTTTGTTTTTCTGGTAATTCGTTTTCTCCCTTCGGGTCTGGTTTCATCAGAAATATAAGTCGCATACAGCTGACTGCTTTCCATGAAATGAATTTTGTACGGGTGTACTTTTTTCAAGATTCTGTTCATGATTTCTCCTTGTTCCAAGGAAAAAACAATGTCCAGACTGATTATCCCATGGTCAATATAAAATTTCAATAATTCATTCATCGTCATAGCTCCTTTGTTGTTTCTGGAGATATGCTGAAAATTTTTTGAAAAATAATGTGGTGAAGGATAAATGGTGAAAAAGTATTAAAGGGAAAGAAAATCTACCAGATTTTTCCGGATTTGTTGAATCAAGTACAACTCGCTGTTATAATGGGATGAAACAGGTATAATTTAATACCCCATAAATGAGGTGCAAATATGGCAAAGCAGGTACATGTCAGGTTGGATGATGCCGTCTTTGAGGCATTGACAGCATACAATACAAAAAGCAAAACATCCGTGCAAGATGCAATCTCCAATGCACTGATGCAATTTCTGACGCGTGAGATGAGAGAATCCATACCGGAGAATTCTACTTTTACTTTTATAGATTTGTTTGCCGGGATTGGAGGAATGCGCATTGCATTTGAAAGTGCAGGCGGACATTGCGTGTACTCAAACGAATGGAATAAATACAGTCAGCAGACATACTTTGCAAATTTTGGCGAACAGCCTGATGGCGATATTACGTCAGTAGAAGCAGATGCAATACCGGCACATGACATTCTGGTGGCAGGATTTCCCTGCCAGCCATTCTCAATCGCAGGAATTTCCAAGAAAAAGAGTCTGGGTCGTGAAACTGGTTTTGCAGATAAAACGCAGGGCACACTCTTCTTTGATATCTGCCGTATTCTGGATGCGAAACGGCCGAAAGCATTTATGCTGGAGAATGTAAAAAATCTGAAAAGCCATGACAGAGGCAGGACATTCAAAATCATTACAGAGTCTCTGGAAGAGCTGGATTATGAAGTGTTTCATGCCGTTCTTGATGGGCAGAATTACGTTCCGCAGCATCGCGAACGTATCCTGATTATTGGATTTGACAGAAAACGATATGGAAGTAATATCAACTTTTCTTTTGATATTACACCAGTTGATCCGAAACCGGTCATGAAGGATATCCTGCAGGTTGATGTAGATCATAAATATACGCTGTCCGATAAATTGTGGACCTATCTGCAAAACTATGCGGCGAAACATCGTGCGGCCGGGAACGGATTCGGATATGGTATTGCGGAACCGGATGGTATCGCACGAACACTTTCCGCCAGATATTATAAGGATGGATCGGAAATCCTGATTGCGCAGGAAGGTGAAAATCCCAGAAGACTGACTCCACGGGAGTGTGCGCGGCTCCAGGGGTTTCCGGACACATTTAAGATTCCTGTATCTGATACGCAGGCATACAGACAGTTTGGGAATTCGGTAGTAGTTCCGCTGATGAGCAATGTTGCCCGTCTTGTCGTAGCAAAATTAAATGAACTGGATCAGGAAAAAAAGGAAACCGAACAGTTATCCCCGGAAGAGCTGACAGAGATGCTGATGAAAAGGGTTGGTGCAGACAGGTCCGCTGATACGCTGGCAATAGACAGCAGAACAGGGCAGCTCTCATTCATTTCAGAAGGGGCATATTCAGCAGAGTCTGCCGATCGGGAGAAGGAATTGGTGATGACATGACAGAAAATGATAATCTCGTAGCGGTAGCAATAGATGCCGTTCTGAAAGGGAAAGCATCATACTGCAAGTTTTTATCAGCAAATGACAGTGGAGAAACAGGTGGTCATCAGTCAGGAATTCTGATTTCAATGACAGCGAAGGCAATGTTGTGGAATGAGGAAGAACTCCGGTCGAATCATATTCTAAAAAAATATGGGGAAATCAAATGGCAGAATGACTTTGCCACGACATGTACATTTACCTGGTATGAAAGTAAAAATGAGCTGAGAATAACAGGATTTGGAAGAGGTAAATCTCCGCTCCGTGCAGAATATACAGGTGCATTATTTGTTCTGGTAAAGGACTCAGAAGAAGCATATCAGGGCTTCCTGCTGAATACAGACGATGAAATAGAAGAATTTCTCGATGCATTTGGATTAACCCCGGCAGAGACAAACAGACCAATTGAAATTAATCAGGTTAGTCCGGAGCTCAGAGAAAAAAATGCCATAGATGCTTTTATATCCGGTCTACAGGTGGAGTTTCCGGCAACAAAAGATATGTCTGCTGCTGCAAGAGCAATACAGTATAATGTGTTTATGAACAGGAAGCTGGTATTAACAGATCCAGATTCGATGCTCCTGCTGTGGGCTGAAGAAGAATACCGCCTGTTTCGTGCTATTGAACATGCCAGATATGGAGAGACAATAGCCCGCGGATTCTCATCAGTAGATGATTTTATTGTTGTTGCAAATAAGGTGCTGAACAGACGTAAAAGTCGTGCAGGAAAGAGTCTGGAGCATCATCTGGCAGCTATTTTTGATGAGAACAGCATCAGTTACACTGCGCAGGCAATTACTGAAGGAAACAAAAAACCGGATTTTCTATTTCCGTCGATAGAGGCATATCATGATCCGATGTTTTCGGTTGAAAAACTTTGTGTTCTCGCGTCAAAAACAACCTGTAAGGACAGATGGCGTCAGATAATCAATGAGGCTGATCGTCTGCGGGACGAGAATAAATATCTCTGTACCATGCAGCAGGGAATATCTGCGGCACAGATGGATGAGATGCAGTCTGAGAAGGTAATTCTGGTTGTCCCGAAGCAATATCATTCTTCGTATCCAAAAGACAGACGCGACAGAATTTGGACGATCAGAAAATTCGTTAATTACGTTAAAGAACTGGAAGGTATCGGATGACTGATATTAAATCGCCGGAAGAACGAAGTATAAATATGTCAAAAATTCGAAGCAGGGATACAAAACCGGAAGTATGGCTGAGAAAACGCCTGTTTGAACGTGGTTACCGGTATCGGAAGAATGTCAGTAATGTTCCGGGACATCCGGATGCATGGCTGGCAAAATATAACACAGCAGTATTTGTTCACGGGTGCTTCTGGCACAGGCACGAAGGCTGCAAATATGCCTATACTCCGAAAAGTCGAATTGATTTCTGGACAGAAAAGTTTCAGAAAAATGTTGAACGTGACAGACGTGTCAGTTATGAACTGGAGCAGGCCGGCATCCGGCGTCTGGTCGTCTGGGAATGTACTGTAAAAAAGATGTTAAGAGATGAAGCTACTCTGAATCAGATTCTGGAAAACATAGATCGCTTTCTCAAATCAGAAGAGACAAAGATGGAGATTTAGAGATTGGATTGAACGTGGAGGATTTTCAATATGGCTTCAACAGAGAAGAACAAAGGAACTGAAATCAGAAGTGTATAGTAAAAACAATTAAAAATGTAGTGTACGACAAAAGTGAATCAAATGCCATAAAACAGTGTAAAAACATTTCTTCTAAATAAATAATGGGACGCATCCGGAAACAAATCAGTTTCCGGATTTTTTTGGTCCAGTCTGAATAATTAAACCACATCTAAACAAGTCGCGGTTTGAATACCCAGTACATATTTTTCGTGCCGGAATTTTTTCTGGCATATCTTTTATACCAACAAGTAGATCATTTGTTACGTTTGGCAAAGATTTATGTATAACATTTTTTCTG
>JAFUCM010000097.1 GCA_017459675.1 Eubacterium sp. | reverse complement strand
TAGAGAAAACTTTTCAGAGCACAAACGATGACAAGAGCTATCTTGTATATAAAAATAGCGTATGGAAGCTGAATAATGAGCCAATCACTGCACAAATAATCTCTTTTGAAGATGGTGGAATATCAAAAGAATCGAAGGCTAGCACAGCTTTTTTAAAGATCGAACGAGATGAAATATCTACCGAAAATAATAATTCACATAATATCCAGATCTATAAGAAACTTACCATTCCCGCTAATGGTGATGTAACTTATACTTTTACAAACAAGATCGTAGATAATCCGCCAGAGCCTTCATCTGTGACACTGAATATTCTTAAAGTCAATGCGAACGGCATGAGTTTGCCGATTCAAGGGGCTGAGTTTACCCTCAACAAGTTGGATCCGGATGATAAGGGGGCATTGGCCAAGGAATCAGAAGCATTATTCAGGAAATCAGCTGAGACAGGCACAGATGGCAGGACGGTTATATCTGATATTCCGGACGGGTATTACGAAATCAGCGAGACAAAAATTCCGACCGGATATGTCCTGGTGGATGACGGAAAGTTCTACATTCATGTCAGTGCAGGGACAATTACAATGCTCAGCAAGGATCCCGACAAACTGGTAAAGAACTGGGGAGAGCTTACTTCCAGTGATAAAATCCTGTATGACGCGTCCACGAACACCGTCACTGTCGGTAATACACCTGGAACACAGCTGCCGAGTACAGGCGGCGAAGGAACTGAGCTCTTCGCTCGGATCGGAGCATTTCTTGCCTCAACAGCCGGATTGGCATTGCTGCTGAGAAAACGGAAAGAAGCATAATATCCAACAAAAAGGAAGCCTGCCTCTGCGTATGCAGATCAGGCTTCCGTGGCAGGCAGGTCAATCTCTGGTATTGCCTCAGGAAGACAAATCTGTTATAATCGGGAACAATTAAAATGTATGAATATGAATGAATTAAGAGAAGTGAGTGAGCGGTATGTCTGATATCCTGAAATATTTTGACAGCATCAATATCGATGTCGCGAAGAGAAAATACTATAATGTGAATAAAGTCAATGCAGTTCTGGAAGAACTTCGTGCCCAGGCGGCAGAGCTCGTCGAAGAGAATGAGCGGCAGAGAATGGAACTGGAGGCGCTGCGAGCTGAGCGCACGCAGAAGCAGACGGACACCATGAATTCCAGAGAAATGCTTCTGAAGCTGCAAAGAACCTATCGTGAAACGCTGGAGAAAGCGCATTATCGTGCAGACGGAATCATACAGGACGCTGAAGCGAAGAGCGGAGCTCTGATGCAGGAAGCCGAAGAAAAGAAAAGTCTTGCAGCGAGCCAGATAAAAGCCTGCTTCCTAGAGATGCAAAATCGGGAAGAAGAAAACATTCGGATTTTGGATTCCCGCCTGCAGCGGCTTCTTGAGGCGCTTGGTGCGAGAGAAACGGATGTACGGAAAGTGAATGTTCAGGCGGAACCGGCACCGCTCAGCCAGAAGAGCGGGAGCATTCCTCCTGAAAACAGTGCATGGATTAAAAGTATCGTTCAGCCAGTCGAAGAGGAAGAGGACGAAGAAGAGCGGGCCGGCGTAGACAGCCGGGACCAGCTGAAGGACCTGGAGCTCCAGATCCGGCGGCTGGCAAAGGAGATCAGCGCCCTGGAATCCGGGATTTGAACTGAATATGAAAATGACAACCTCCGCCTTAGTAAATTCGGGCGGAGGTTGTGTGTTACTGTTTTCAGTTTATGCCGGTTGTAACGAATATCGGCCGGGCAGATAGGGGAGCGCTTATGCTCCGGTGATGACGTTCATTCCGGCGGCGAGCCAGAGGCCGTTTGTGGCCACGAATGAAAGCTCGTATGCGTTTTCCAGCTTGTAGCTGTATTGTTCATACCAGTTGGTTGCTGTCATGTCCGCGCTGTAGATGACGGTGCAGCCGAAGCAGTAGTCGCTGATCTGATGGAAGTTTTCGTAGCGCAGATCGTTGTAATCCGTCTGTGTCCCGGAGGCCCAGTACATGGCCTCCTGAGACTTGTAAACGTAGTTGTAAAGATTGCTCTGAGGGAGAATCTTGCCGAGCAGGTTCGCATATCTTGTATATTCGAACGCATGTGCAGAGTAATCCATGTAGGCGTTGAAGTAATTCTGTGCAACGGAAAGCAGCTGTTCCTCGGTTTCAGGCTCTCCTCGATGGAAGAATGTAAAGGAATTTGCCGCGGACGCAACCGGAGTTACTTCTCTTCCGTCGGGTTCGAAGGCGGTTACAACCGGAAGACGATAGAGACCGTCAATAACATATACATTTGTCAGGCAGGCTGCATCTCCCGTATAGAGTTCAAGCCCTTCCAGAACGCCGAGAGAAGCGGAAAAGACATCTTTTTTCTGGAGTTTGATTCCGTTGACGTAAACGTCCAGATCTTCAGGCGCGGTGATGCGGAGACTCTGCGTTTCACTGAATGCATGGAAGTGTACAGAGTTGTCGACAATGTCGCCATCCGGCGCAATAGAATTGCCATAAGCATCCGCTAGATGAATCTCTCCGTATAACGGACCGACTTCATAAGTCATCATAGTCGGAGGAGATTCGAGCTCAGACTCAAATCTGGTGAGATCCGGGATCGGTGAGGGTGTTTTACTCAGAAATTCATCCGTCAGCGGCCTCCCGTTCAGGACCAGCTCTGTTCCGGATACCGTGTCTATCGTAGCCATGACCGATGTAAGGAGCTCCGTAATATCAGCGGCCCGAACCTCATCAATAATCCAGTAATGTCTGCCGAATCCGGGAGAGGCTCCTTCCGGCGTCAGAACAACATTGCATATCAGATTTGGACCGGAGCGGACATCATAAATGATGTGATTCGAATCGCTCTTTGAAGAATTGACGCGGTAGCTGACCGCACGGGAGAGATCGATCGCATCGATATAGGAAGAATACAGTTCCTGAGGGTCTTCGAAGGTTGTGAGATCGAGCCGGACATTTGCTTTTGCAAGCTGGACCAGTTCATCGGTCGTTGTATCGTCAATAAAGGC
>JAFUCM010000096.1 GCA_017459675.1 Eubacterium sp. | reverse complement strand
TCAGCCGATATGGTGAAGAAAGCAGGCTGTTCTTGAGTTCTTCACCGTCGGCACTTAAGCCGCAGCGTTTCTGACAGGTTCAGTCAAGGGTGGCGTACGCATCCAGTAACCATCAATCACACAGAAAAAGTGATTGACCCGTAATAATCAAACTTTTTTTCTTCATGTGAGCCTCTCATTTTGATGTAAAACCCCTGCTACAAAACTTATTCTTCACCACGCGGATCTTTTTCCGGCTCACCCATCCAGGCAGCCACACATAGACCCACGTGAACCATTCCTTTCAGATCAATCTGCTTCCGGTCACAGCGCCGCGCTTCAAATTTTGCCATGCCGATGATCTGAATATCTTTGTCTATCGTGTTCGGATACACAATTCCATCCATATCATTCATGTCCGGCTGCGACATGTTCAGTGCCGTAAGACCATTGAGCTGTGAAAAAGATTCCAGCAGATGATCGCCGTGTCCGCAGAAATGCGCGCCGCCGCCGCCGAAAGTATCGAGAATCTTCTGATCCGCTTCCATAAAGAATTCCTCATACATATCCGGAGGAATGTTGGTGCACGCATCTTCCCGGATCATGACGCCGCCTTTAAAGTAAAGACCGTAATCATAAGAATATTCAGCGTTACAATACGGAAATTCTTCTTTCCAAAGCTGCAGATAACGGATAAACGTATCGGTAATGACTTCTGTAAAATCCATAATCTCATCTTCCTCGTCGTAAACCAGAAGATAAAAATCACTTCCGATGATTGCCTCTGCAAGCGAACAAGGTCCCTGTGTGTCCGGCTGATAAATATGCAGATACTTCTGCAGCTTCGGAAAATCTTTCAATACTTCTTCCAGATAATGTGCTGCATCGATACACTTCTGCCCCAGACCCGAACGAATATCCGGACGCCATCCTTTACGGTACTTTTCGTTGATTTCCAGAACCTGTTCCCACTCCAGATGAATCGGAGCCGGCAGGCTGTCCTGTTCCCGCGGCATTTCACGAACTTCACATCCGAGCATACTCGGAATCAGCCCGGTCCCGTAGTTGGAACGGAATGAGAGCAGCTCGCCGCCGCCCTCCGCAAGCTGATCGTTTGCGCGCAGCAGCTGCTTGTAGATCATTGCATCAAAATCATCCAGCGTGTCATTAAAGTAAACATGTTCCCATTCGATTGTGCTGGGAGCAGGTTTTCTGGAAGGTTTGAAATAACTGACTTCCTTCATTTCCCTGTGTGCAAACCGTCGATATTCTTCATGAAGTATTTCTTCCTGATGTTCATCGATTCGGTTTTCGAGATCCGCCAGATACTTTCTTAGTTCCATAATTGAATCTCCTTATTCAAAAATCATAATCAACAGCTGTCCAATATAACCTTCCGGTTTTGGCTGTTTTTTTCTTGTAACGAACCACTTCTTTAAGCGCTTACGAAATGTGTGTTCTTTGATAGTTATATTATGCCTCTGATTATTCATCTATAATTGACCGAACATGCATACTTTTTGACAATATTTTCAAACAGGAGCTTGGAGAATGAAGTGGAATTCTGTATAATGAATATTGACATTCACAGATTTATGACGCGGTATCTGAAATGACAGAGCATCTGATTTGACGGATCCTCTGACATGCTGAAGACACCGGACAGAATATGACAGTTCAGCAGGGGATTCAAATGAAAGCAGAATACAGATCTTATCAGGAAAAATTTCCCTACATTCTTGACGTACAGCATAAAGTGACACCGTATACAGAAAAATCAGGTTTTCATCTACATACGCAGATGGAAATCATCTACACATGTTCTGATAACCTGATCTTTTATTCTGAAAACAGTGTCTTTCGCGTTCCCGCAAATACACTTCTACTGATCAACTCCATGACCCTTCATTATCTGGCATATTTTGATGACGGAAGGGACTGCGACCGCTACGTCCTGACATTTTCCCCTGATATTATTCTTCGACTGAATACACCGGAATTCAATCTCCTTGATTGTTTTCTTCATAAAACAAATGACGGTCTTGCTATTCATATTCCACAGGCATATCAGTTTCAGATTCAGAAGATTTTTGATGATCTTACGGACGCCACATCCAGATTCATTACAAATCCGGAAACAGAGGAAGCGATGCTCCTGCAGAGTATGGATCTGCTCTGCATGTCTATGGATCTCGGAAAACTGCTTCTGCAGATCAACCGGCATCTGTACAAAGAAATCGGAAGACCCATTCAAGCATCAGTCAACGAGCATTCCCGGCTGGCTGCCGAAGTCTGCAGTTATATTGACCTGCATTTTGATGAGCCGCTCTCTGCAAATGAAATTGCACATCGCTTTTCTGTTTCCAGAACACAGATGTACAATATATTCCGTGAAATACTGCGCATGTCAGTCAATGAATATATCCAGTATGTGCGCATGAATCAGGCAAAAATGTTTTTGATCCAGTCTGATTATTCCATAGAAATCATCAGTCAGAAGGTCGGATACGGAAATATCAGTTCATTTTCCCGTATATTCAAATCTCAGGTTGGCATGAATCCGCTGCAGTACCGGAAAACACAGCGGGAATCACTGACAGCCTGAAATCATAAAAAAGAGTGCGCTTGCGCACTCTCCGCGCGCGAGCGGAATCGCGAAGCTATCTTCCTTGCCGCGAGCTGCGCATCCCCCGGAGGGTTTTGCTTTATAGGAAATTCGAGGAATTTCCTATAAAGCAAAAAAAGACTGCAAAACAAAGGTCTCATTGATAAATCTTTGTTCTGCAGTCCTTTTTATATTTAAAAACCATTTTACAGCAGATGCGCGCGCAGCTCTTCACCGGAAAGCGGGGAAAGATATGCCGGCGGGATATCCAGCATGGTCTTCGCACCCTTCTGTCCCTCGTCAGCCATACGCTTTGCAGCGCGTGCGCATGCGATCAGAACACTGGTTGTGAATTCCGGGTTGGAATCCAGCTTCAGGCTGTACTCGATAATGTGATTATGCTCTTTGTTGACACCGGTCTTTCCGGAGCGGATGACAAATCCGCCGTGTGCAAGACTGCTGTGGTTTGCTGCCAGCTCTTCTGCACTGATGAAATGAACCGTTGTGTCATAATCCGAGAAGTAGTTCGGCATTTCCTTGATTTCCTTCTCGACTCTGTCTGCGTCTGCTCCGTCTTCAAGAACGACAAAGCACTCGCGTGTGTGTTTTTCCCTGGTGGTCAGTTCCGGATTTTTTCCGCTTCTGACTGCATCGAGTGCCGCATCTACCGGAATGGTATACTGACGCGCATCCTTAACGCCTTCAATGCGGCGGATTGCATCAGAATGTCCCTGGCTGACGCCCTTGCCCCAGAATGTATAGTCCTTGCCTTCCGGAAGGATTGCATTTGCATAGACGCGGGACAGTGAGAACATGCCCGGATCCCATCCGCAGGAAATAATACCGACAGTGCCGGCTTCTTTCGCTGCTGCATCAACATTTGCAAAATGCTCCGGAATGCGTGCATGTGTATCAAAGCTGTCGATGACATTAAACATACCCGCGTATTTCGGTGTCTGAACCGGAAGATCTGTAGCACTGCCGCCGCAGACCATAAGAACATCAATTTTACCTGCCCAGTCCTGTACAGAATCTGCGCTGCAGACTGCTGCGCCTTCTGTCAGAATCTTCAGACTTGCCGGGTCTCTTCTGGTAAATACTGCAGCAAGCTCCATGTCCGGTGCTTCTTTCACTGCCAGCTCTACGCCGCGTCCAAGGTTGCCGTAACCCATAATTCCGATCTTAATACTCATTCGAATGATTCCTCCTGCTGAAAAATGTTTCCATATACTAATTTAACCCGACCCGTGGTGTATGACAAGTCTTTTCTTTCAAAAAAGGAGCCGATCTGCAGCAGCAGAACGGCTCCGGGAGGGTATATAGAAGTGGATCAAACCACAACACTAACTTTTATTTCTTTGCAAGTGCTTCCTTGATCTGTGCGGTCAGCTTCGGAACAACCTTGTTCAGGTCGCCGACGATACCATAATCAGCCACATCAAAGATCGGAGCCTCTTCATCCTTGTTGATTGCGATGATGTAATCAGACTCTTCCATACCTGCAACGTGCTGGATCGCACCGGAGATACCGACAGCAACATAGAGCTGCGGACGGACTGTCTTACCGGTCTGACCTACCTGCATGTCTTTCGGCATCCATCCTGCATCAACAACTGCACGTGAGCAGGAAACTTCACCGCCGAGAACCTTCGCGAGCTCACGAAGCATCTCAAAGTTCTCCGGGCCGCCCATACCACGTCCGCCGGATACAAGGATCTTAGCATCCTGGATATCAACAACATCGCTGACTGCCTTGACAACCTCTTCGATCTCGACGTAGCGGTTGTTCTTAACAAATCCCGGATTGTAGTTGATAATCTCAGCGATTGCATTTTCAATCGGCTCAATCTTCTGCATAACGCCCGGGCGGACAGTTGCCATCTGCGGACGGTTGTCCGGGCATGCGATGGTAGCAATTGTATTGCCGCCGAATGCAGGACGTGTCATCAGCAGCTGATTGGATCTCTGGACAACACCCGGTCTCGGAATCATCGGGAATTCGCCGATGTCGAGCTGTGTGCAGTCTGCTGTCAGTCCGGTTGCAACACGGGCAGAAACAGTCGGACCAAGGTCACGGCCGATTGCGGTCGCGCCAATGAGAAGGATTTCCGGTTTGAATTTCTCGATAACAGAAGCCAGTGCATGTGCATACGGCTCGGTTCTGTATACTTCAAGTTCCGGATCATCAACTACGATAACACGGTCTGCACCGTAGGCTGCAAGCTGGCCTGTCAGAGTACCGACATTATGGCCGATCAGAACAGCTGTAACCTGTGTATTCAGAGGTGCTGCCAGTTTTCTTGCCTCGCCAAGAAGCTCGAAGGCAATGTTTCCAAGTACGTTATCAACCTGCTGCGCAAAGACATATACGCCCTTAAATTCTTCCAGATTCATTCTATTCCACCGCCTTTATCAAATAATGTGTTTTTCGAGCAACTTGTTGCAGATTGCCTCAGCAGCGCCGTCCGGATCCAGATCCTTAAGAACTGTGCCGGCACCCTTTCTGACCTTGTCAGAAGCTTTTGCAATCTTTGTCGGAGAACCTGCGAGACCAAGGTTTTCATCCTCGACGTCTTTCAGATTCCTTCTTCCCCATGTGGTGATCTCAGCGTCAACAGCATCCCAGATACCCTTCGGGGACATGTAGCGCGGATCGTTCAGCTCAGCCAGTGCTGTCAGCAGGCAGGGCATTTTCACACGGATCATATGATAGCGGTCTTCGAACTGACGCTTTACAAGGAGTTCGTCTCCCTGCACTTCGATGCTCTGTGTATAAGAGATAACCGGCAGTTTCAGATGTTCTGCAATCTGCGGTCCGACCTGAGCGGTATCACCGTCAATTGCCTGACGTCCTGTGATGATCAGATCATAGTCGATATTGCGCAGTGCGCCGGCGATGGTTGTGGAAGTAGCCCATGTATCAGCACCGCCGAGTACGCGGTCTGTAACCAGGACTGCATCATCTGCGCCCATTGCAAGTGCTTCACGAAGCACGTCAGCAGCTTTCGGAAGTCCCATGGTAAGGACCGTTACATGTGCGCCGTACTGATCTTTCAGACGAAGTGCAGCCTCAAGACCTGCCTTGTCATCCGGATTCATGATTGCCAGCATAGCGCCTCTGTTCAGAGTTCCGTCCGGATTGAATGCAACGCCGCCCTTCGTATCCGGTACCTGTTTGATACATACAACGATTTTCACGATTCAATCCTCCTATTACTTAAGCAGTCCATTGGAAATAACGATACGCTGAACCTCAGAAGTTCCCTCGTAGATCTCGGTGATCTTCGCATCACGCATCATACGCTCGACTTCGTAATCTCTGATATAGCCATAGCCGCCGTGCAGCTGTACACACTTTGTGGTAACTGCCATAGCTGTCTCAGCCGCATACAGTTTTGCCATAGCAGACTCCATGCCGTATTCCTTCTGGGTCTCTTTGGCTTTTGCTGCGCGGTAAACCATGAGCTGTGCAGCATCACATCTGGTCTTCAGATCAGCGAGCTGGAACTGTGTGTTCTGGAACTGGCTGATTGCCTTGCCGAACTGCTTTCTTTCCTTGACGTAATCAATTGTTACATCAAGTGCGCCTTCAGCGATACCAAGTGCCTGGGAAGCGATACCGATACGGCCGCCGTCCAGTGTATGCATAGCAATGTTGAAGCCCTTGCCGAGCTGGCCGAGCAGGTTTTCCTTCGGGATACGGCAATCTGTGAAGATCAGCTCGTAAGTAGCAGAACCGCGGATACCCATCTTCTTCTCTTTGGTACCGAATGTGAATCCCGGTGTTCCCTTCTCAACGATAAATGCGGAGATCTCTTTGCGGGTCTTGCCGTTCTTCTCAACTGTACCGGTAACTGCGATAACAATATAAATATCAGCATAGAAGCCGTTTGTGATGAAGACCTTCGTTCCGTTCAGAACCCACTCGTCACCGTCAAGAACAGCCTTTGTCTGCTGACCCTGTGCGTCAGTACCTGCACCCGGCTCTGTCAGACCGAAAGCACCGAGCTTCTCGCCCTTTGCCAGCGGAACCAGGAATTTCTGCTTCTGCTCTTCGGTTCCGAATGTCAGGATCGGATCCATGCACAGAGAAGTATGTGCAGAAACGATAACAGCTGTTGTAGCGCAAACCTTTGCAAGCTCCTCAACGCACATCGCGTATGTCAGAATATCGCATCCCTGTCCGCCATACTCTCTCGGAATCGGAATTCCGAGGAATCCATAGCGTGCCATCTTCTCAACAGTCTCAACCGGGAAGCGCTCTTCTTCATCGACCTCCTGTGCAAGCGGCTTTACCTCTGCCTGCGCAAAATCCCGAAAAAGCGATCTCGCCATTTCATGTTTTTTGTCTAATGTAAAATCCATTTCATCCTCCTCGTGACATGTGTTAAAAAATTTGTTTTCGCCCGTATTGATATTTTTTTAACTAACCTGAGGTCAGTATATCACCGCGTTTGTTAAATGTCAAACAATATTTTCATCAAATTTGCCACTTTCACAAACTTTCTGAGGAAATGTTGAGGAAATCCGAGATTTTGCATATTCGCTTATCTTACATGCTAAATATCCATTGTAAGAAAAAGCTCGCATAAACAATAATTCCGTGAGCTGACCGTCCGAGGCGCTGAACGTCCAGTGGACGTTTGTTTAGCGCCGACCGGAGCGAAGCGTAGACCCACCGGTACTTGCATCACCGGTTCTCCGGTGATGCTTAGTACCGCTGTGAGTTCGAGCGATAGTGATGAGCACTTGCAGGCTTTGCCTGCTTATGTGCGACGCATGCTGAGCCCTTAACGAGTGAAGCGAGTTTAGTAGCTCAGTACGAAAGCGTGTCAGCGATGGAATATTGATTATGCGAGTTATATGAATAACAGAAAATAATTTTCTTATCTCTTGTTGCTGCGTCTCCAGATATGCATCTTCTCCGCTTCCTGAATCAGCTCATCGCGAAAGTCCGGATGTGCAATGGAGATAATCTTCTCTGCCCGCTCCCAGGTAGCCAGGCCTTTCAGATTGACCATGCCGTACTCTGTGACAAGGTAATGGACACAGCTTCTCGGGTCGGTCACAACGCTGCCGGAGTTGAGCACCGGCGTAATGCGGCTCTTCAGATTACCCTGCTTATCTGTAATGGTCGAAGACATGCAGACAAAGCTCTTGCCGCCTTTGGACAGGTATGCGCCCATAACAAAGTCAAGCTGTCCGCCGGTTCCGGAAATATGACGGATTCCGGCTGTCTCGGCGTTGACCTGGCCGAACAGATCCATATCAATCGCATTGTTGATCGAAATAAAGTTGTCGATCTGTGCGATGACGCGGACATCGTTTGTGTAATCAATCGGTGCGCACATGACGTCCGGATTGCGGTTGATGTAATCGTACATCTCCTGTGTGCCGGCTGCGAATGCATAGACCTGACGGCCTTTGTCAAGTGCTTTGCGCTTTCCGGTAATCTTGCCGGCCTTTGCGATCTCATAGAAGCTGTCCACATACATTTCTGTATGAACAGAGAGATCTTTCAGGTCAGACTGTGCAATCATTGCGCCGACTGCATTCGGCATACCGCCGATTCCAAGCTGCAGGCATGCGCCGTCCGGAATCTCTGCAACGATCTGCTCTGCTACAGCCTTGTCGATCGCTGTCGGCTCCCCGGCAGCGCCCATTGCTGCAACCGGCGGATTGGAACCTTCCACGACAAAATCCACGTCCTGGATATTGATCTCTGAACCGGTAAGTCCGTAGACCCACGGCTGGTTCTCATTTACTTCGACAATAATCTTTTTGGCAACGGAAAGCATGTCAGCAAGATGGGATGCGGACAGACCAAAGTTGAAGTTTCCGTGTGCATCCATCGGTGTTACCTGAATCATTGCCACATCAACTGTCGCATTGCCGTCGCGGTAAAAACGCGGCAGCTCGGAATAACGCATCGGTGCAAAGTATCCGACGCCCGCCTGAATGACCTTGCGGTCCGCGCCGGTGCAGTGCCAGGAATTCCATGTGAAGTGATCTGCTGCATCCTCAGCCTTGCAGACCTCCGGGATCCACATGGTGACGCCGCCACGCAGCTTTACATCATAAAGCTCATCTTTTCTTGCAGCCAGTGCGATATCGAGATCATACGGATGATTACAGCACCATCCATAATCAACCCAGTCACCTGATTTTACAACACGAACCGCCTCTTCGGCTGTAACCAGTTTCTGCTGATACATTTTTTGTACGTCCATTGTCTTATCCTCCGGATTCTTTCATTTTGCATTCCGTGTTTCCAGGATTTTAAAAAATACGGAACGCATCTTCGGGTTGCATATCCAGTCCTTGCGTTCACAAACCAAAATACGTTTGTTTATTTTCTAACAATTATTTATAACAAAAAAGGCTGCTCAGTGCAACCTTCTTTGTTCTGTTTTTATTTGCTGCTTCACAGAATTTCCGTGCCGCAGTTCCGGCACTGTGCTGCAATCTGCTCTTCTGCTTCACAGAATCAGCATTGCATCGCCGAACGAGAAGAATCTGTAGCGTTCTTCTACCGCGTGCTGATAGGCGGCCAGAACATGCTCTTTTCCTGCAAATGCAGAAACCAGCATAATCAGTGTAGATTCCGGCAGATGGAAATTCGTGATCAATCCTTCCACCACTTTAAACTGATATCCCGGGTAGATGAAAATATCCGTCCACCCGCTGCACGGCTCGATCCGGCCGTCTTCTCCCGCCGCGGACTCCAGCGTCCGGCAGCTGGTCGTTCCGACCGCAATCACGCGCCCGCCGCGCGCATGTGTTCCGTTGATCAGATCGGCCGCCTCCTGACTGATTTCATAGTACTCGGAATGCATGTGATGCTGTGTGACATCTTCCACTTTCACCGGGCGGAAGGTTCCCAGTCCCACATGCAGCGTGACGCGCGCAATGTTTACACCCGCATCCTGCACCTGCTGCAGAAGCTCTTCTGTAAAATGCAGACCGGCGGTCGGCGCCGCGGCAGAACCGTCATGCTTCGCGTAAACCGTCTGGTATCGGTTCTTGTCCTGCAGCTTATGCGTGATGTACGGCGGCAGCGGCATTTCACCGAGCTGGTCCAGAATTTCCTCAAAAATCCCTTCATAGTGGAACTGAATCAGCCGGTTGCCGTCTTCTACAGTTTCCAGCACGGTTCCGTGCAGCAGGCCTTCTCCAAACGAAAGCTCCGTGCCGGGACGGCATTTCTTTCCGGGACGTACCAGCGTCTCCCAGATATCATCCGCGCGGCGCTTCAAAAGCAGGATCTCAACGGCCCCGCCTGTCGACTCGCGTTTTCCGAAAAGGCGTGCCGGAATTACCTTTGTGTCATTAATTACGAGTGTATCTCCTGCGTGCAGATACTGCAGCAGCTGGTGAAAATGCTGATCTTCTGTCTCACCGGTTTCCCGGTTCAGCACCATCATCCGGGATGCACTCCGGTCCTCCAGCGGATCCTGTGCGATCAGTTCCTCCGGAAGATCATAGTAAAAGTCACTTGTTTTCATAGTTTCTGTTTTGCCCACATATCATCCGTGTCAGTCGAACAGTATACATGATCCTTCAGCGTAAGTCTCGGGATCCCGTCCTCGACGTCAATGATACTGACTGCACAGTTTGCAGGCACACCTTCCTGCCAGAATTTATCCGGCTCCTCATACATGCGGTTCATCAGCGCTCTGGAAGCACAGCCGTGTGTTGAAATCAAAATCGTCTTATCCTGATACGCCGGCTCCTCCAGAATCTCGTCCAGAAAATCTCCGGTCCGCTCCAGTACATCAGAGATTGATTCTCCGCCTTCCGGCGGAACGTATGAAAGCGGATCTCTTAGAAATCCTTTGAAAACCTCCGGCTCAAACTTGATCTGGGCGTCCTTGCTGAAAGCCGGAACGCCTTCCCATACACCGAATCCGATCTCCAGAAGACGTTCATCTTCGATTACCGGAATAATACGATTATTCAAAATGATCTGTGCCGTATGCTCCGCGCGGAGCGCCGGACTGGTAAAACAGAGATCAAACGGGACATCCTGCAGGTACTGTGCCGTTTCCTCAGCGAGGGAGACGCCGTTCTCATTCAGATCTGCGCCGCTGTGGCCCTGCAGACGTCCCTCCTTGTTCCAGTCCGTCTGCCCATGTCGTATAACGTATAATTTCATGTTACATCCTCAAGTTGTCGTTTTAAGTGGGCTTTACGTTAGTTCGCATGAGGTGGTGACGATATATGTCTCCCGGCTCAGGTGGAATTCGCCGTTAGACATATATCGTCACCGCCTCGCGCTTACTCTTTGGCGAATTCTACCTTCGCGGGGCCGTGGGCACATATATGTTCCATGGCGAATTCTGCCTTCGCGGGGCC
>JAFUCM010000095.1 GCA_017459675.1 Eubacterium sp. | reverse complement strand
TCTGTATCAAGATCATGGAATGCCGGCAGGCAGTGCAGGAAAATTGCATTATCCCCTGCATTTTTCATGACTTCTGCGGTCACTTTGTAAGGAGAAAGCTCACGTATCCGCTCTTCCCAGACTTCGTCCGGCTCGCCCATGGATACCCAGACATCCGTGTAGATAACATCTTTATCGTTTGTTCCCGCGGCAACATCTTCTGTCAGCGTAATGGTTCCGCCGCTCTCTTTTGCATATTCCTGACACTGTGCGACCAGTTCCGCATACGGGAAGTATTTTTCCGGTGCACACGCCGTGAAGTGCATGCCCATCTTTGCGCAGGCAATCATCAGCGAATTGCCCATATTGTATCTTGCATCGCCCATATATGTCATGCGAATGCCGTCCAGATGTCCGAAATGTTCCCGAATGGTCAGAAGATCCGCCAGCATCTGTGTCGGATGATACTCATTGGTCAGTCCGTTCCAGACCGGCACGCCGGCATATTCTGCCAGAGTCTCAACGATAGACTGTTCAAATCCACGGTATTCAATACCGTCAAACATACCGCCGAGAACGCGGGCTGTATCTTTGATGCTCTCCTTTTTACCAATCTGCGAGCTTTTCGGATCCAGATAGGTTGAGCCCATGCCGAGATCATGTGCCGCCACCTCAAAAGAGCAGCGCGTACGGGTACTGGTCTTTTCAAAAATCAGCGCAACGTTCTTACCGCGCAGAACATCTACCGGGATCCCCTGCTTCTTTAATTTCTTCAGGTGTTCCGCCAGATCGATAAAATAATTAATTTCCTCTTTTGTAAAATCCTTGAGTGTCAGAAAGTGTCTGCCTTTTAACTGCATAGTCTTTTCCTCCTGCTTCTTGATTATGCATATCACACAGCTGTTCTCTGTCTGTGTACTTCATACATCATCACAGATGCTGCGACCGCAGCATTCAGTGATTCAACGGATCCCTCCATCGGAATGCGGATGCGGTAATCCGCCTGTCCGGTCAGTTCCCGGCTCAGCCCGTTTCCTTCATTGCCGATCAGAATTGCTGTCCCTTTTGTATAATCCGGTTCCGTATACGGAACACTGCCGGACAGATGGGATGCATAGCTGTTCACGCCATTTTCTTTCAGAAAATCCAGCATACCGCCCAGATCTGCAGTGCGGATCACCGGCATGCGGAAAACCGATCCCATCGTGGCCCGGATCACCTTCGGCGCAAAAATATCAGCCGTCTCACTGCCGATCACGATGCCGGTTGCCCCGGCTCCCTCAGCCGTCCGGATAATCGTTCCCACATTGCCCGGATCCTGCAGGTTCTCCAATACCAGAATCAGCGGCGCAGAACCATCTCCAAGAAGTGCCCTGCGGTCCCACTGCGGCATTTCAGCGACCGTCAGAATTCCCTGCGGTGTCCTGGTGTCACACATTTTCCGGAACACCGCATCCGATACCGTCTGTGCAGACGCCTGTGCGGCGATATCCGGATGTTCTTCCGCAAAGGATTCTGTTACGTAAACAGCACGGCGCAGAGACACCGGCGTCTCACAGAAAAGCTTATACCCCTCTGCGACAAAACATCCTGCATCTCTGCGCGCTCTGGCCTTTGTATTTAACAGAATAATCTGTTTGATCTTTTCATTACTGCTGCTTGTAATCATCATACTTTGGAATAATTATAGGACAGTGCTCTGGAAATCTCGTACTCATACGGATCCAGGTCTTTCTGCATGGAGAGTGCCTCATGAATATCGTAGTCCACGAGTTCCCCCTTCTTCCACGCGACAACCCGCTGACTCTTTCCTTCGATCAGCAGATCAACTGCACGCGCGCCCATCATGGTTGCCATCATACGGTCTCTGCCGGTCGGTCTTCCGCCGCGCTGCATATGACCGAGTATTGTCGCACGGGTTCCGATGCCGGTAGCGGCCTCGATTCGGCGCGCCATCGATGTGGAATGACCGATTCCCTCCGCGTTGATAATAATGTGATGTTTTTTCCCTTTTCTGCGGGTGCTGATGACATTATTAATCACCTGCTGCTCATCATAATCATATTTTTCAGGGAGCAGAATATTCTCAGAACCGGATCCGATTCCGGCCCAGAGTGCGATATAGCCGGCATTTCTGCCCATTACTTCGATAATGCTGACCCGCTCATGCGACGCTGATGTATCACGCACCTTATCGATTGCCTCGATCGCCGTATTCACAGCCGTATCAAATCCGATGGTGTACTCCGTGCAGGCAATATCCAGGTCAATTGTCCCGGGGACACCGACAACGTTAATTCCGCGCTCTGCGAGTTTCTGTGCACCCGCAAAGGAGCCGTCTCCGCCGATTACGACAAGTCCCTCGATCCCGAACTGCCGGCACATTTCCACAGCCTTCTCCTGTCCGGCATCTGTGCGCATGTCCGTACTTCTGGCAGTGTACAGGATTGTGCCGCCGCGGCCGATAATATCCGAGACATCTTTCGCTTCGAGTTCCCTGATCTCTCCGTTAATCAGTCCTTCATATCCGCGGTAAACACCCATTGTCTTCAATCCTCTGCCGCGGCCGCGTCTTACAACGGCACGAATGGCAGCGTTCATCCCGGGCGCATCTCCGCCGCTCGTCAGGACACCAATTGTTTTTATCTTATGATCAGCCATATACACTTCCCTCTCTGTGATCATTTATATCAGACTTCACAAAACAATATCATCAGTATAGCAATCTTTTCGGGATTTGTCATTGAAAAATAACCGGGACTTCTCCCTCTGATGCGTCACAATGTTTCCGCAAACAAAAAGCAGTACCGTTTCCGATACTGCTTTTGCTTTCTTCTCTCAAAGAAATGCCGCTGCTATGCATCTGTTTAATCATTCTCTCCGTTTTTAATACGTGTCAGATAATTCCAGAATGCCTGTGTCGCCTCTTCCTCAGAATCCGATACAATATCATCCAATTTTGCGAAATCAACCACAAGATACCGCGGAACATTATTTTTGAAAATAATCGCGCTTCCGTGCTGCTCTACCATTCTGGATACTCTTGAAAAATTCTGATTGGCCTCGGTCATTGACACAACGGTTTTCGTATCAATGTTCATGACTGTTCTCCTCTTGCCTCAAAGCCCCTAACAATCACTACTGTAACATCCGATATCCGTCAAGACAATATGTGACCTGTGGTGTGACCATCTTTTTTTACGATTAGCGAATACCCTTATGCGCTAATTTCACATTCAATTCTCCGAATATTTCTATCAGCTTTGACATCATCGCGTCCGTTATCTGAACATGGCCCGCTATGGCCTTCATTTGTTTCTGTTCCCGCAGATACACAATCACCTCGTCTTTTCCCTCTGCCGTGTATTCTTTAAGGACGTCGGAAAGAAGTTCCTGTTTCCCGGCATACGCCGCGCGATCTGCAAACTGAATCCACAGCTGTCCCGGAATTTCATCAAACGGGACGACCCGCTCCAGAATGACTTTGGATGCCTTGTCATCCTCCGCAGATACGCGTCCGATAATGAATACACGCGCATCCTCCTCCAGCATAGAACCGCTCTGCTCATAATTTCTCGGGAATACAACGATTTCAACCGTTCCGTACAGATCCTCCAGCGTCAGGAAAGCCATCACTTTGTTGTCGCGGGTATATTTGATCGTCCGTTCTGTAATCATTCCGCCGACAATCACGCGGCCGCCATCCTGCACGGCAGAGTGTCCGGTCTCCTCATCCAGCTGAAAATCACGGGAGGCGGCGGTGACATTTTTCTTCCAGAGTGCTTCATACCGGTTCAGCGGATGGCCGCTGATATAAATACCGGTAACTTCCCGCTCAAACATCAGCTTTTCTTCATCTGTAAATTCACCGACGTCCGGCATCCGGATTTCCAGTGCCTTCCTGTTGTCCTCCGGAAGCAGATCGAACAGGCTCATCTGTCCGCTCAGATTATTCGCCTTCTCACGGTTGACCTGATCCAGTACCAGCGTGTACACCTGCATCAGCTGCTTGCGCGTCGCCCCGAAGCAGTCGAAGGCGCCGGCCTTGATGAAGTTCTCAAGCGTCCTTTTATTGACTTCTCTGGCCGAAAGACGCTCACAGAAATTCTGCAGACTGCGGAAGGGTCCGTTCTGATCACGTTCCGCAGTGATTGCTTCCATCACCGGTTTTCCGATTCCCTTGATTGCAGTCATTCCGTAACGGATTTTCCCGTCCTCTACAGAGAAATTGCCGCGGCTGCGGTTGATATCCGGCGGGAGAATCTCGATCTGCAGCTGTCTGCAGTGAAGGATATACTCTGCACATTTTCCGGGATTATCAATCACCGATGTCATCAGTGCAGCCATGAATTCTACCGGATAATAGTATTTCAGCCATGCAGTCTGGTACGAAACGATCGCATAAGCCGCCGCGTGGCTCTTATTAAATGCATATTTGGCAAAGTCAATCATTTCATCATAAATATGATTGGCTGTCTCTTCTGCAATCCCGTTGCGGACGCACCCCGGAACCCCCTGGTCCTGATTGCCGTATACGAAATTCTGGCGCTCCTCCTCCATGACCTTTCCTTTTTTCTTGGACATGGCGCGGCGCAGCACATCACTGCGTCCATAGGTATATCCGGCCAGTTCCCGCACGATCTGCATAACCTGTTCCTGATATACAATACAGCCGTAGGTCGGCTCGAGGATCGGCTTGAGCTGCGGCGTCTCATACCGCACCTGATCCGGATTCTTCTTGCCGCGGATATACTGCGGAATGAAATCCATCGGTCCCGGGCGGTACAGCGCAACCCCTGCAATGATATCTTCCAGCGTTGTCGGCTTCAGTTCCTTCATGAAGCTCTTCATGCCGGCTGACTCCAGCTGAAATACACCCTCACATTTGCCGGCACCGATCATCTGCATAACCTTCGGATCGTTGTAGTCGATCGCATTGAGATCAATGGCGTGCCCGGAAGACTGTTCTGCCATCTGCTGTGCATTCTGGATCACAGTAAGCGTGCGCAGTCCGAGAAAATCCATTTTCAGCAGGCCCAGCTCTTCGAGCGTTGTCATCGTATACTGGGTTGTTATGGTTCCGTCCGCAGCTCTGGAGAGCGGAACAAATTCATCCACCGGCTTTGAGGCAATCACGACACCGGCCGCATGCATGGAAGTGTGCCGCGGCAGACCTTCGAGACGCTTTGCCATATCAATCAGATGATGTACATCCTCTTCGCTGTCATAAAGTTTCCGGAGCTCCGGATTCATGGTAAGCGCTTTGTCGATTGTAATATTCAGTTCGTTCGGAATCATCTTTGCTATGGTGTCACACCGTGCATACGGCAGATCCAGAACACGGCCGACGTCCCGGATGACACCGCGCGCAGCCAGCGTTCCGAATGTCACGATCTGCACAACCCGGTCGGCACCGTATTTGCGGACGACATAGTCAATCACTTCACCGCGCCGCTCAAAGCAGAAATCCACGTCAATATCAGGCATGGAGACACGTTCCGGGTTCAGAAAACGCTCGAACAGGAGACTGTATTTCAGTGGATCCAGCTCGGTAATCCCCAGAGTGTACGCTACAATACTACCGGCCGCGCTGCCGCGCCCCGGTCCCACCATGATTCCGTGCTCTTTGGCAAAATGGATATAATCCCACACAATCAGGAAATAATCGACAAATCCCATTGTGCGGATCGTATCCAGTTCAAACTGCAGCCGCTGTTCCATCTCTTCTGTGACAGGATGATAATTGGCCTCCAGACCCTTTCTGCACAGTTCCTCAAGATACGTGTAGGAGGAATAGCCCTCCGGAACCTCAAATTTCGGCAGCTTCAGGTTATGAAACTCAATCTCCACATGACATCTGTCTGCAATTTTCTGTGTATTTTCCAGCGCCTGCGGTGCATAGGGGAAAAGCCTGCGCATCTCTTCTTCCGATTTCACATAGTACTGCCCGCCCTCATAGCGCAGACGGTTCTCATCCGAAAGTTTCTTGCCTGTCTGAAGACAGAGAAGAATATCATGTGCATCCGCATCAGAAGCATAGGTATAATGACAGTCATTTGTCACAACCAGCCCGATTCCCGTTTCCTGCGAAAGGCGGAGCATCTGCTGGTTGACCAGCTGCTGTTCCGCGATCCCGTGATCCTGTATTTCCAGAAAGAAATTACCTGCTCCGAAAATTTCCTGATAGTGAAGCGCGGCTTTCTTTGCATCATCATACAGCTGAAGACTGAGGCAGCGTGATACTTCGCCCGCCAGGCATGCCGAGAGCGCAATGATTCCCTCATGGTACTGTTCAAGAACCTCATAATCTACGCGCGGCTTGTAATAAAACCCGTCCACAAACCCCTTTGACACAATTTTCGTCAGATTCTCATAGCCTTTGTTATTCTCCGCAAGCAGAACAAGATGATAATACCGGTTCTCATCCGCACGCAGTTCTTTGTCAAAACGCGATCCCGGAGCGACATACACCTCACAGCCGATAACCGGATTGATGCCTGCGTCCCTTGCCGCCTTGTAAAAATCAATGCAGCCGTACATAACACCGTGATCCGTGATCGCCGCGCTGTTCATCCCCAGTTCCTTCACACGGGACACATATTCTTTTATTTTATTGGAACCATCCAGAAGACTGTATTCCGTATGTACATGCAGATGCGCAAAGCTCATGGTTCATTCCTTTCCCGACTTACAGCACCATCAATTTCCCGTCTTTCTTGACGATAAGCTTTTCCTTCATCAGATGCCCAACTGCCCGCTTAAATGCGGCTTTGGACATGCCGAACACTTCATTGATCTGCTCCGGTGACGCCTTGTCATCAAATGGAAGGACGCCGCCGCGGTCCCGCATTGCTTCGAGGATCCTGTCTGCGTCATCACCGATCTGCAGATATGCCTTCTGCCGCGCAGAAAGGCAAAGGCGTCCGTCTTCCCGTACCTCCGTCACGCGCAGCTGGAGAATCTCGCCCGGCCTGTAGATTCCCTGTGCATCTTTCTTCGGGATCAATGCGGAATACCGGTCATCCACAGCGACAAAAACGCCGAAATTGCGGCTGACTTCGTAGACACGCCCCTTAACCATATCTCCGATCTGGTATGGCGCGCGTGATTTCAGATATTTATAAACATTCATCGTGGCAGCAAGGCGCCCGGTCTTATCAATGTACAGCGCGGCAAGCACCTGATCGCCTGCCTTTACCTTCCCGCGCTGTTCGCGGTAAGGCAGAAAAAGATCGCGTTCAAGCCCCCAGTCCAGGAAGGCGCCGATCCGCGTAACCTCTTTTACTGTCAGCAGTGCCGTTTCATGCAGATGAATGAACGGATCGGAGGTGGTTGCGATCATCCGGTCGTCCGAATCCCGGTAAAGAAATACGGTCAGCTCGTCGCCGATTCCCGCACCTTCCGGCACCTGTTTCTGCGGCAGGAGCACCTGTCCGTCCCTGCCGGCATTTTGCGATTCTGCCAGATATACACCGAATTTCAGTTCTTTGATAATCTGCAGTTTTTGTTTTTCTCCCAATAAAAGGCTCATTCGTTATCCTCTCTGGTGAATGCACCGATAAAATACGGTTCTCCGTCAACATTGCGCAGTTCAACCACACATCCGTCTTCCAGCTGATGAACAACCGGTGTGATGGTCTCCCCGAGGTACGCCTGCTTTCTGTACTCTGCCCGTACCGCCTGCGGTGCAAAACTGCGCGGCAGATAATTCTGTGCAAGCAGAATATACTGGCCGCTGTTGACATGCCCGTTGGTATCCAGATTGCTTTCATGCACGATGAAAGGCTCCTGCTGCTCGCCATCATCCTTCACACGGATCTTTCGTCTTCCGAATGTTTCCGGAAGCGCAAGATCCGGCTCGATCCCGTAAGCCTCCGCCTGCTCCTTCACATTCAACGGCTGATTATGTATCATGTCCATGTAGACCCAGTCCGATTTTCCGGACGCCAGCAGTTCTCCGTCCGCAGTCTCGACCAGAAAATCACGGTATCCGAGAAATCCGCGAAATGCAGTTGCCCAGGTTGTCACACGAATCTTCGTATTGAACTTTGGATAGCGCAGAATCTTCATTCGAAATGAAGCCAGTACCCAGGTCATCTTATGCTCTGCAATCCAGTCAAGTCCGACGCCCACTGCCTCTCCGTGAAATGTCGCACAGTCCATCAGATAATTAATCAGAGATGGAAGGGAAAGGTATCCTCTGTCATCTACCTCGCTGAATCTGACTCTGCTTTCGAATGTGTATTTCATAAGGTCCTCCGATTGCATTTGTATTTGCGGGAGAAATATTCTCTCCCGGCTCAGATGGAATTCGCCGGAGAGAGAATATTTCTCCTTCTGGCTGCTGACTGAATTCGCCGGAAAAGAATATTTCTCCTCCCGGCTGCTGACAGATTCCACTGTGAAAAGAATAGTTCGCCCCTATACTGCTCTGGAAAAAATAACTGCTGCCGGCGCTTCTGCAATTACATCGCCTCGCAGCAGTCATTTCAAGTCACTCAATCATCCAGTCTGCCCCATGTATTTCCTGATTACTGATACACTGACATGACGCAAGTATATCATCTGAGATAAAAAAAAACAATTTATTTCATAAAATGCTTGCATTTTAAAATGACATCATATATAATCATCCATGTTGCAGAGATAAAGGGCTATCGCCAAATGGTAAGGCAACGGACTCTGACTCCGTCATTTCAAGGTTCGAATCCTTGTAGCCCTGCTGAAAAAGCCGCTGTGTCGTATGACGCAGCGGTTTTTTTACGTAAAAACGGATGCCGGATCAAGCCATCAACTGCTTAACCCGGCACCCCAATTTTTTTATCTCATCTCTTCTACATCCGCTTTCACGGTCCGCTTCAGGATCCAGAGAATGAATGTCAGCAGCGCCGCACCTACAATCAGCGAAACAACTGCACTGTGCGAGAGGCCTGCGACAACGTATGTCACACAGGAAATGCCTGCAACCGTCAGCGCGTACGGAAGCTGCGTACTGACGTGGTTCAGATGATTACACTGTGCGCCGGCCGATGCCATGATTGTCGTATCAGAGATCGGTGAGCAGTGATCTCCGCAGACTGCACCTGCCATGCAGGCAGAGATTGCGATAATCATCATATCCGGCTGATTTGCAAAAGCAGCTACAACGATCGGAATCAGGATTCCGAAGGTTCCCCAGGAAGTACCGGTCGCAAATGCCAGGAAACATCCCACGAGGAAGATAATTGCCGGAAGCAGACTCAGGATCAGACTTCCGCCCGACTCTGATGCGTGCTGCACAAGTGCAGCAACATAGTCACGGGCACCGAGGCTGCTGGTTACGCCGTTCAGCGTCCAGGCAAGTGTAAGGATGAGCATCGCCGGCACCATGGACTTAAAGCCTTCCGGCAGACAGTCCATGCACTCCTGAAAACTCATTACGCGCCGCACAAGGTACAGCACAATTGTGATCACAAATGCAAAGAAGGAACCCAGCACCAGACCGACTGATGCATCACTGTTGGCAAACGCCTCGACAAATCCTGTCCCGCTGAAGAATCCGCCTGTATAGATCATTCCGATAATGCAGCACACGATCAGTGAAATAATCGGAATCAGAAGATCCACAACAGTCCCTTTCTTATCTGCATCTGCCTTATCACTCTGTGCATTTGCATAAGGACGGTCGGGTGTCGTATAAAGATCTCCTTTTAATGCATTCCGCTCATGAACAGCCATCGGACCGTAATCTGCTTTCATGACCGTCAGAAGAACCATCATCAAAATCGTAAACAGCGCATAGAAATTGTACGGAATCGCACGGATAAATACCGAAAATCCGTTCATACCCTCTACCGAACTGGAGACCGCTGCCGCCCAGGAAGATACCGGTGCAATGATGCAAACCGGCGCAGCCGTCGCATCAATCAGGTATGCCAGCTTTGCACGTGAAACCTGATGCCGGTCTGTCACCGGACGCATAACGCTGCCCACTGTCAGGCAGTTGAAATAGTCATCGATAAAAATCAGACAGCCAAGTGCAACCGTCGCCAGCTGTGCACCGACGCGCGTCTTGATCCGGGTTGAAGCCCAGCGTCCGAATGCTGCAGATCCGCCGGCCTTGTTCATCAGCGAAACCATGACACCCAGAATTACCAGAAATACCAGGATACCGACATTATAGGAATCAGCCAGCGAAGTGATGATACCATCCTGCCAGATATGTGTAATAGTTCCTTCAAAATTAAATCCCGAATAAAACAGGGAGCCGGCCAGAATTCCGATAAAAAGTGAACTGTATACTTCTTTTGTGACCAGCGCCAGAATAATTGCAATCAACGGGGGAACCAGCGCCCAGAAGGACTGCTGAACTGTCTCTGCATTCGTCGTCGATGCCGCCACGCCTAACACTACCAAAACCGCAATGGCCGCTATGATTACCGGCAGATTGCTTTTCTTTCTTGCTTCCATTTTTCCCTCAATCTGTTATTTCATATTGATAAAACGACACTACCTGCATCTACCTCATTTATACAACACAGCTTTCTGCCGCGCATACATTCTGTATCTGAGATATTATTATTCTTCTTCAAACTTTACTGCAGTTCCGTAAGCAAGTACTTCCGCAGCTCCCTGCATAATTGCAGCAGAGGAAAACCGCACATCAATGACCGCATCCGCGCCGAGCGTCTCTGCCTGCTCGATCATCCGGTTCATGGCAATTGCACGTGCCTCAGCGAGCATCTCACTGTATGCCTTCAGCTCACCGCCGACCAGTGTCTTAAAACCTGCCGTCAGATCTTTTCCCAGATTCTTGGAATGAACAGTACTGCCCTGAACGATACCGATCGTAGAAACATTTTTCCCTGTGATAAAACTCGTTGTAACAACCTGCATGATGTTCCTCCTTTGCTCTGTTTAAACATGTAATTGATTATATTTTACAGAAGATTTTGCTTACTGCCTGTCCGGTATTCGGATCCGGACCCCTGTCTGTTATTTAACAGCAGCCAGTGCCTGCTCAAGATCTTCTATGATATCATCCACGTGCTCGATGCCGACAGACAGACGAATCAGATCCGGTGAAACGCCGCCCGCAGCCAGTTCTTCATCGGTAAGCTGTCTGTGTGTGGAAGAAGCCGGATGCAGCACGCAGGTATGTGCGTCCGCCACATGCGTCGCGATCATGCCGATCTTCAGATGCTTCATAAATGTCTCCGCTGCCGCTCGTCCTCCCTTCACACCAAAGGAAATAACGCCGCAGGTCCCGTCCGGCATGTACTTCTTCGCGCGTTCATAGTAGCGGTTGTCCGGAAGTCCCGGATAATTGACCCATTCCACCGCATCGCTCTTCTGCAGATACTCCGCAACCTTCTGTGCATTGAAGCAATGACGTTCCATGCGTACTGCAAGCGATTCCAGTCCGAGATTCAGATAAAATGCATTCTGCGGTGCCTGAATCGCTCCGAAATCACGCATAAGCTGTGCCGTCGCCTTGGTAATATATGCGCCTTCCAGCCCGAACTGATCCACATAGGTAATTCCATGATAGGATTCGTCCGGTGTTGTCAGTCCCGGATACTTATCCGCATGGGCACGCCAGTCAAATTTTCCGGAATCTACGATACATCCGCCGACAGCTGTATCATGACCGTCCATATATTTTGTAGTGGAATGAATGACAATATCCGCACCCCACTCAAACGGTCTGCAGTTGATCGGTGTCGCAAACGTATTGTCAATAATCAGCGGCACACCGTGTGCATGCGCAGCTTCTGCGAAACGCTCAATATCAAATACAACCAGTGCCGGATTGGCAATTGTCTCGCCAAAAACCGCTTTCGTATTTGGCCGGAAAGCCGCTTCCAGTTCTTCATCGGAACAATCCGGATCTACAAATGTGAAATCAATTCCCATGCGCTTCATGGTCACATTGAACAGGTTGAATGTTCCGCCGTAGATCGTTGCAGAAGCCACAATGTGATCGCCCGCTCCGGCAATGTTGAACACTGAGAAGAAACTTGCAGCCTGGCCGGAAGACGTCAGCATCGCAGCAGTGCCGCCCTCAAGTGCGGCAATCTTCGCGGCAACCATATCATTGGTCGGATTCTGCAGTCTCGTATAGAAATATCCCTCCGCCTGCAGATCAAACAGCTTGCCCATATCCTCACTGGTATCATATTTGAATGTCGTACTCTGGATAATCGGGATCATTCTGGATTCCCCGTTCTTTGGCTCATATCCCGCCTGAATACACATTGTCTCGCGTCTCATGAAATCATAACCTCCAATTTCCCTGCTTGTATTCTTTAACACTGTAATCCATCATACTATAAATATGCCCCTTCGTCAAAAAAACAGAGCAATTCTGCCCTGTTTTTGATCCATTTTCTGTCCGTCTGCGGCATAATATCCCGCGTCTAAATGGAACAGTCCTCTCTGTTAGACTTTCTTCCGCTAAAGAGACAATAATCCTTATCTCAAATCATCTCAGATGTTATAATGACAGTTGTGACAGATGCCGGTCCTGCCGGAACGATTTCACACCGGCGGAGGCTCTCAAACACACCGCCGGCATGAACCATCAAAACTGAGGAGAGTATAATGCGATTATGAACGACGAACATCATGTACTGGTTGAAGCATGTATCGACGTGGAGCTCCGCGAGCGTGCGGAAAGCATCCTGACACAACTCGGCATGAGTGCTTCAGCCGCAATAACTTATTATTATCAGCAGATTGTTCTGCATAAGGGGATTCCGTTTACTCTGAAGCTGCCTGCACAGCCGGAGTAAAACAGGCAAGTGCCTGTTTCAACAGACACAACGTAATCAGAAAACTGCACCGGGAAAAGCTTTCCGCAAAAAGCTGTTCCTGATTACATGAAACATTCGTAACAACCGGCAAGCCGGCGTCTGTCACACATCTTTTCTCAGTCTGGTAACCTCCCAGAACGCTCCCATACTCTGCCCCGGCTCCTCGGATACATCTTCCTCCAGGTACGCCGACAATCCGGCCGCAGCCGGGTCCCAGGCGCGCGCCTGCTCCAGGCTTTCGTACTCTACTTCCGCATACCAGAATTCTGTCGGCAAACCGGCATCAACATGATTCACTTCCAGATCCAGACCATCCGGAAGCGCGTACGTCCGCCGCGTCTTCCTGATCAGCGGGATCCCGATCATTTTCTCAATTTCTTCAAACTGATCCCGGGAAATCTCTATTTCAATTTCTTCTCTGGCAATCGTTCCCTGTGATTTCAGACAAAGAATATACGCTGTGGCTCCGTCTGTCTTCGCCTCCTCGCGAATCCGGACCGTGGGACGTACATTCAGATATCCCTGCCGCATTTCATATTCTTCTGTCATTTCCAGACCACAGGAGGGATCCGGCCAGCCGGATACATTCCATTTTCGTTCTATTTCCATATCTCATACCCTGCCTGGCGCTTTTCCATTACTTGCCTGCTTCACGCTTTTTCTATTCCTTCCCGGCTTCGCGTTTTCTGTTTCTTCCCCTGTCGGAAATGTTCTTCCTGCTGTTTAGACACAAGCTGTATGTATGTGCTTTCACTATTAACGCGAGCCGGTGCATAAGCCGCAGCGCTGCCATAATTTTTTTAACGATTATAAGCTAGTCTGCAGATACATGATACCACAGAATCCGGTTCCTTGCTCCAAATTAGTGCAAAAAAATCCACACTGTGATTTTTATATAAATTCTCCTATAAATTCATGCATGGCAGAAAATCCTTCCTTTACTTTCCCGGCCACAATGCGTATAATAAATCTAATCGGCTTTTGCCTGAAATCTGATCTGTTACGGCAGTTCCGAAAGGAGGTGGTTTTGTGAAAAAGAATTATATATCATCCAATGACGATGATCTTCATCCGCGAAGTTGCCGGCACAAAACCACATATGTAAAGGAGAACTGCCATGTCCCAGGAACAAAAGGATCATGCTGATCTTCTGCTGCAGCTGATGGAAACCCGTCAGTACGGCAAACTGCGCGAAGAAGCCCTTGATATGAACCCCGCTGATATCGCTGCAGTCATGGACGGACTGGAGGATGAGGAATCTCTGAAACTGTTCCGCATCCTGCCCAAGTCTCTCGTTGCCGACGTCTTCCCGCTGATGGATGACGACACACAGCAGTTTATCATCATGTCACTGTCTACCCGCGAAGCATCGAACATCATCGACAATCTGATGTCTGATGATGCTGCCGATGTTCTCGAAGAAATGCCGGCAAATGTTGTCAAGCGGCTGCTTGCCAACGCCAGTCCGGAAACCCGCCACGATGTCAATATGCTGCTTCAGTATCCGGAGGATTCCGCCGGTTCTGTTATGACGGTCGAATTTATGGATCTGAAAGCCCGCATGACGGTTGAGCAGGCGATCACGCGCATCCGCCGGATCGGCCTTGACTCCGAAACCGTCAATATCTGCTATGTGCTGGACGAGACGCGCCAGCTGCTCGGCACCGTGGCGCTGCGATACCTGCTGATTCAGGACAACGACGCTCTGATCGGCGATATCATGAACGAAAATGTCATCAGCATCAATACGACGACCGACCAGGAGGAGGCCGCACGCCTGTTTCAGAAATATGACTTCACAGCCATGCCGGTCGTCGATCACGAAAACCGCCTGGTCGGCATCATCACCATCGATGATATCATCGATATCCTGCAGGAAGAGACGACAGAGGATATCGAGAAAATGGCCGCAATCATTCCGACGGAGAAGCCGTACATGAAGACCGGCATCCTGGATACCTACAAGAAGCGTATCCCGTGGCTGCTGTTCCTGATGCTCTCTGCCACCTTCACCGGCTCGATCATCACGCGATTTGAGTCTGCACTGTCAGCCTATGTTGTGCTTACCGCGTATATACCGATGCTGATGGACACCGCCGGAAACGCCGGTTCACAGGCCAGCGTCTCCATCATCCGCGGACTCTCACTGAACGAAATAGAATTTAAAAGTCTGTTCATTGTTGTCTGGAAAGAAATACGCGTCGCTGTCATGTGCGGCGTCACCCTTGCAGCCGCCAACTTTGTCAAACTGCAGGTTGTCGACCGCCTTCCCATGACGGTTGCACTGGTGGTCTGCATCACGCTGATTGTTGTCATCACCTTTGCCAAAACGATCGGCTGCGTGCTGCCGATGGTCGCAAACCGGATCGGCGTTGACCCGGCTGTCATGGCAAGCCCGCTGATCACTACAATCGTCGACGCAGTCGCACTGTTTGTGTACTTTACACTCGCAACAAACATCCTGCATCTCGCAGTCTAGGAGACAGGGGACGGTTCTCTGTCTCCTGATTCATGAAAAGTCAATAACAGGATGCGATTTCCGCGCAGCTCAGGTGAAATTCGCTGCGCCGGAAATTGCATCCTGTTTTGTTTAAAGCCTGTGATTCAAAAGGGGGAGGTTTCTCGTGAGTCACCTGATTTCCTGTAAAAAAAGGAGACAGAGAACCGTCCCCTGTCTCCTGATTCATCATATTTCGTTAGAATTACAGATTCTCTTTCATGAAAGCTTCCACTGCAGCTGCAGCAGTCTCTTCATCTTCACCTTCGATTGTGAATTCAACTGTGCTTCCCTTTGTTGCGCCAAGGGACATAACAGAGAGAATCTTGGTTGCCTTGCCGGACTTTCCGTCCTTGGCAATTGTAATATCACTCTTAAAGGTCTTGCAAAGCTTTACGAGCTCGCCGGCCGGTCTTGCATGGATGCCTTCGTTGTCAGTAATTACATAGCTGAAGCTTTTCATATTCTCTACCCTTTCTTTGTTACATATCGTTTTGCTAATAATGCCATAAAAGCTATCAATAGTTTATAACGGTTTGGGCAATTTGACAAGTCTTAAAGATGAAGCTGTTCGTTTTTCTCACACAACACCCGCTGCACTCTGGGATTCATCTGCTGTGCCGCCGGGCGTCTGTGTTTCATCCTGTCCCTGACTGTTTTCTGTGCCTTCCTGCTGCCGCATACCGCCGCGGCCTTTTCCTCCCGGACCCATGCCTCTGCCGCCCTGCGGCATCTCTCCGTCAGGTATTTCTCCATCCGGCATCTGACCATTCATTTCCGGCATACTGCCGTCATCTGTCTGTCCCATCTGACCGCGGCCGCCCATGCCGCCGTGTCCGCCGTTCATACCGCCGGCTGCGCCGCCCATAGTTACGACGCCTGTAACTTCAACCGTTTCCTCTGAGGAACCTGCTTTTACTGTATAAGTGCCTTCTTTCAAATCCGGCGAGCTGAAGATCACGGACTGGTATGTCTTCTCCGGTGTCATCGTCAGAACTGTATTCCCGTCGCTGTCCACCAGATTCACCTCTGTTCCTTCGGACACTGCCGATTCCAGATTATACATGATGGAATACTGACTGGAGCTGTCGCTGAATGTCTCTGCCATTCCCAGGCTTCCTGCCGTAATAATGGTTCCGCCGCTGATCTCGGCACCGGTACCGTAATCCAGTGCGCCGTTGCCGCTGTTGGTCGGCCCGTCAACCGTTGTCGTACCGCCTGTAATGTACAGCATGCCGTTGGAGTCGAGGCCGTCACCCTCTGCATTGACATGAACGGTTCCGCCGCTGATCTTCAGATATGCTGCAGGCTGCGCATCCATCATGCCGCCACCGCCCATGCCGCCGCAGCCGCCCTTTGCAGTCATATTATTCTGGC
>JAFUCM010000094.1 GCA_017459675.1 Eubacterium sp. | reverse complement strand
GTTCCGGCGGCAATGCCGGAACCTTTTTTATCTATCAGGAAAAAGGTCTGGAACCGGAGAAGAAAATTGCGGGAATTCTGTGCTCGGCAATTCTTTCGGACACACTGATGTTCCGCTCGCCGACCTGCACGGGGCGCGACCGCATTGCGGCGACATCACAGAGACGGATCTGGATGCGCTCGCGGCAGACGCGACAAAGAATGATACTGTGAAGCTGACACAAATCAGACCGGTCGGTTACGCGGAGGCACTGGAGATCTTCAGGATGGCGAACCGGTGATCATTTACAGACCGTGTTAAGCGTATTCTTGTTTTTATCAAAAAACAATAAAAGGGAGCTGTCGGAATGACAGCTCCCTTTTAGATGAGATATGATCACTTACCTCTGATTTTCAGATTTTCCGGATCGTAGAAGACACGGTCACACAGAGTTGCCTCGTAGCCGTAGATCGTAACCTTATCGCCCGGCTTTGCAGCGTCTGTATCAATCAGGCAGTAGCCGATCACCTTCTCGACAGTGAAGCCATAGGTGAAGCAGCTGATGCGGCCGACTTTCTTCTTGTCCTTCAGGACAGGGCACTCATGCTGGAGGACAGCCTTCGGATCATCAATCGTGAATCCGATCAGAGTTCTCTTAGCACCGCCTTCTGCTTTGACTTTCTCAAGCACATCCTTGCCGATGAAGTCCTTGCTCCAGTCGATTGTCCAGTCAAATCCTGCCTCAAGCGGATTCAGACGTTCCAGATCGCTCATCAGGACATAGCCCTTTTCCTTCGGAAGGCTGGTCAGTGTGACATCTGTCGTGATGCGCTGGATGTTGTATTCTTTTCCGCACTCCTCGAGCTTTGTCTCTACAAGCAGCTCATCGTCCGGATCGCAGTAGATCTCATAGCCGAGCTCACCGGTATAACCGCAGCGCGCGATCTTAACCGGATGTCCGTCGATTGCATTGTCGCAGATTGCATAGAACTTCTGAGCAGTGATGTCATTGTCAAGAACCTTGTTCAGTACGTTGCGGGAGTTCGGTCCCTGTACGGCGTACATGGTCTTCTCGTCGCTGATCTCTCTGTATGTAACATCTTCATCCTGCTTGTTCATATCAAACCAGATGAACATCTTGTCGATCCGCAGGGTGGAGATCCAGTATTTGTCTTCTTCCGGACGGAATACGATGACATCGTCGATGATGATGCCGTCTTTGTTCAGCATGGTCATGTACTTTGTACTGTTAACTTTGATCTTGCTGACACCGCCGACCAGCATGCGGTCGAGGAACTTCACTGCATCCTTACCTGTAACTTCCATCAGCTCGTGTGAGAAGTCATAGTATCCGACGGAATTGCGAACATATTCATGCTCTTTTCTTGCCTGTACGTCATTCTTACGCTCATAATCATTCTCTTTGATCGGGCGCCAGATCACTTCTCTGAGAAGGTCTGTCAGTTCTTTCTTGACTTCGCCGTTTGTATCCGGATTGGAATTGCGGATCCAGCTCTTGTTGAGAAGCAGGAGTTTCTTGTATTCCTTCTTTGTCATGCGGCCTCTGTGAAGCTCGGACAGCATCCAGGACTCAAATGTTCCCTTCCAGTCTTTTTCATCACCGATCGTGCTCGGGCACGGCATGATTCTGTTCTGGTCGATCACACCGTAGTTCATACGGGCCGGAGCACCTGTCAGAGACATTTCAAATACCAGATCTGTTCCGCCGATACCCAGCTGATATTTTGTATGTCTGTCGCGGTCAAGGGCTTCCTTGTCAACGCTCATGCCGACGATTTCAACGACGAAGATGGTTGTATTGGAGACTTCCACCATGTCGATGACGCGCGCTTCCAGGTTGGAGATGCACTCTTTAATACCTGCCGGCTTAACGATCTTTGAGGGAAGCGGAGTGAATTTTGCGACTTCCATCTCGCTGATGCCGTACGGAACCGGACAGCAGGCGATGGTGCTCTCTCTGAGCTGTCTCGCGTTTGCGTAGCTGATGACACATTCCTTTGTCAGCTTCAGGTTGCGGTTGGTGTCGCGGGTATGCTGCACGCCGATTGTGTAATAGTGTCTTCCCCACGGATGCTCGCCCCAGCAGCAGGTGCCCAGAGAGATCGGAGCCACGTTGGAGTTGCCAAATTCATCGAGTGTGGAAATATAGTAAATCGGGATTGGCGGCTCAATCCAGCGCATATTAAAATCTGTAAAATCATAAACGTCTACACATTCGCCGGTTCCTTCTACTTTTTCTCTGTTTTTGAAGATGTCTAAAAGATTGAAAAACTTGAAATCCTGTCCGTACATTGCTTACCTCCTTGGTTTTTTTAATGAATAAATACGGTCCTCTTTGTGTGCTTCTGCTGTCCGGGATGTTGTGAGTCTGATGTCTGTCCGGAAGCAGTGTTTGTTGTTGCGTTCAATATAGCCCGGGCCCGTTTTTTTAACAATGGAATTTGGGGTGTAAAAAACAATAACAATCCACTAAAACGTTTCAAAAAAACGGTCCAGCAAATTCGCGTCAGTTAAGGGTGTTCAGATTGCAGAGAATTTTGTTTAATTTCCATTAAGAAAAACATTTTTTTTCTCCTATCATACTGCATAAGCCTTTTACGCGTGTCTGCGGGGGAGCCGGAACGCCTCCTGTGGATGCGCACGGGGCACATGCAGAGCAGAATTCAGTCATTCAAGTAACTTCAGTAACATTTCATTATTAATTATTGAAAAGGAAAGGAAACAAAAAAATGGCAACGATTAAGACAGACATCGAAATCGCACAGGCTGCAGAGAAACTTCATATATCAAAGGTCGCGGAAGCTGCGGGCATTGACAGCAAATATCTGGAGCAGTACGGCAATTATAAGGCAAAGATCGACTATTCGTATCTGCGGGATCACGCTGATACACCGGACGGAAAGCTGATCCTGGTGACGGCGATCACACCGACACCGGCCGGCGAGGGAAAGACAACCACTTCTGTCGGACTTGCTGATGGTCTCCGTTATATTGGAAAGAAGTCTGTCGTGGCACTGCGTGAGCCGTCTCTGGGTCCGGTATTCGGCGTCAAGGGCGGAGCTGCCGGCGGCGGATACGCACAGGTGGTTCCCATGGAGGATATCAACCTTCACTTTACGGGTGACTTCCACGCAATCGGCGCTGCAAACAATCTGCTTGCGGCAATGCTGGACAACCATATCCAGCAGGGCAATGCGCTTGATATTGATACAAAGCAGATCACCTGGAAGCGTGCTGTCGATATGAATGACAGACAGCTGCGCAACATTGTTAACGGTCTTGGCGGCCGTATGCAGGGTGTTCCGCGTGAGGACGGATTTGAAATTACTGTTGCGTCAGAGGTTATGGCAGTACTTTGCCTTGCATCAGATATTAAGGATCTGAAGGAGCGACTCGGACGTATTATCTGCGCTTACACAAGAAGCGGAAAGCCGGTTACAGCGCACGATCTGAAGGCAGAAGGTGCAATGGCTGCACTTCTTAAGGATGCTCTGAAGCCGAATCTGGTACAGACACTTGAGCATACGCCCGCATTTATTCATGGCGGCCCGTTCGCAAATATTGCGCACGGATGTAACTCGTTGACAGCAACCCGCATGGCACTGAAGATCGGTGATTATGTTGTGACAGAAGCCGGTTTTGCAGCGGACCTGGGAGCGGAGAAGTTTATTGACATCAAGTGCCGCATGGCCGGTTTTGCTCCGAGCGCGGTCGTTATTGTGGCCACAGTCCGTGCGCTGAAGTATCACGGCGGCGTCGCAAAGGCGGATCTGAATCAGGAGAATCTTGAAGCGCTTGAGGCAGGTCTGCCGAACCTCCTTCAGCATGTCACAAATGTAAAAGAAGTTTTTGGCCTCCCGTGCGTTGTTGCGATCAATGCGTTCCCGACTGACACAAAGGAAGAGCTGGACATGGTTGAAGCAAAATGCAGAGAACTCGGCGTAAACGTTGCACTCTCGGAAGTCTGGGCCAAGGGCGGCGAAGGCGGAAAAGCACTTGCGGAAGAAGTCGTGCGCCTGTGCGAAGAACCGAACAGCTTCAGACAGTCCTATGACCTTTCTCTTTCGATTGAAGAAAAGCTTGATACGATCTGCAGAACGATCTATCATGCGGACGGCGTAGAACTGACTGCGGGCGCAAAGAAGCAGGCAAAACAGCTGACAGATCTCGGATTCGGAGAGCTTCCGATCTGCATGGCCAAGACACAGTACTCCTTCTCCGACGATCCGAAGCTGCTCGGCGCGCCCAAAAACTTTACAGTTACAGTACGCAATCTGAAGGTGTCGGCAGGCGCAGGGTTTATCGTTGCACTGACAGGAGATATTATGACCATGCCTGGTCTTCCGAAGGTTCCGTCAGCAGAGCGTATCGATGTTGACGAGAATGGTGTTATTTCAGGATTGTTTTAAAGAAGAAGCGGAGTCAGCACAATTCCGGAATGGAGGACAAGAAAATGAGCGCAAAGCTGCTTGACTGCAGAACAGTTGCGGAGAAAATCATCAGAGAATGCAGGGAAGAGGCAGATACACTGAGGCGGGAAGGCATCGTTCCAAAGCTCGGCATCGTACGTGTCGGGGCCAAAGGGCCGGATCTCGCGTATGAAAAAGGCGCGCTCAGGACGATGGAAGCCGCCGGCGTTGAGACGGAAGTATTTGCGCTTCCGGCGGACATCACACAGGAAGAGTATATTGCAAAAATCCGGGAAATCAACGCGGATACCTCTGTTCACGGAATACTCGCGTTCCGTCCGCTGGATCATATTGACGAAAATGAAGCGATCAGTAAAGTCCTCAGTCCGGAAAAGGATGTTGACTGCTGTACACCTGCAAATGTCGGGAAGCTGGTTGTAAATGATCCGACCGGACTTTATCCGTGTACCGCAAATGCGATCATGGAAGTGATCGATTATTATGCAGATGAAATCAGAGAGGCCGCGCTTGCCGGTCACGGGGATGAGATGGATTATGTTCCGGAAGACGCAGATGACGGAGCAGATGAAACGGATGTCTGCACAGGTCTTGATGTCTGTGTGATTAATAATTCCAATGTGATTGGCAAACCGCTGTCCATGATGCTCACAAACCGCTTTGCAACGGTAACCGTCGTTCACCATTTGAGCAAAAAAGAAGAAATGGTTGCCCTGGCCAGAAGAGCAGATGTTGTAGTGGCCGCCACACCATTTAAGAACACGGTGACATCTGAAATGATAAAACCCGGTGCAGTCGTGATTGATGCATCCATTATTCGTGAAAAAATGGTTGATGAGAGCGGAGAGCCGGTGATCAATGAGATGACAGGCCGTCAGAAGATAAGAACAGTCGGCTGCTGTACGGCAGATGTTGCCGGGGTAGCCGGATACATAACGCCGGTTCCGGGACTGGGCGCTGTCACATCAGCGCGTCTTGCCGGCAATCTGATCAAAGCATGCAGACTGCAGATTTAAGAATCGTCGTGTTGTTTAAGTGACAGGATGGCAAACAAAAAACCGGTCAAAAAACAGGCTGTCCGGGATGCATGATATGATACCCCGGACAGCCTGTACCTCCCTTTGGAACTGCCATACAGTTCCTTAATCCTAAATGCCGAGCTCAAAGCGAAGCTGCGGTTTATCCGGCGTATAGCCGGTCATCTCAAAATCATCTATCGTAATCTCTTCAAATGCACAGCCGGGACTTTTGTGAAGAACAAGGGCAGGCTGTGTTTTTTCTGTTTCGGAGCGTGCGCCCTCAGCCTTTTCCTTGTCTTCCCTGTCCTGTGCGCGGCGCAGCATCTCATGTGCGTTGTCAATATGACGGTCGTAAATCTGTTCATTCGCGACAAAATGCGTAAATACGCCCGGTTCGAGTTCTGTGACACGCGAGATCATCATCAGAAGAGCTGCATACTGAATCTCATTGATGCCGCCGCCTCCTGAGGCGGTCAGCATATCGCCGCTTCTTTGAATCAGAGCCATGTCGAGATATCCGCCGCGCACATTCCAGATCGTCAGAAAAGCACAGGGAGCCAGCCCCGGCGTTTCGCGCAGGTCAGTCTCCTGCCAGAGGGAGACGACTTTGCGCCGCCCATACGGGTCGCGTCGGATGTCATCTATGAGCCCGTGAATCAGATCATAGCGCTTTACGGTTGCTCCGTACCGCTGTCCGATCGTTCCGTCGCCGATATCCCACGGCCCCCACCACGTAACGCCCATTTCCTCCATCTTCGTCAGGACGTTCGTCGGATGCTGATAGATTGAAAAAATCTCACGGATGCCTGTTTTCCAGGCCTGCGGGCGCAGCGTACAGATGGGAAATTCGCCCTTTGCCAGATCATACTTCCGCATCACGTGATTGACACTGATCGTAAAAGCAGGTGTTCCGTCCTCATACCGCGGGCGGGGATTTTCATCCTGATAACCGTTTTCCAGGATACTTTTAATGTCACTGATCAGATAGCGGTCTGCTTTTGTAAAATAATCCATATTTCCGATCCTTTCCGGGCTGCCTCCGGAGGCTGCAGCCGTATAAAAACAATCACGTTTTCAGGTTTCCAACGGGTGGTCTTACTTGCAAAGAATGATATTGTTCAAAGCTGTCTCGGTTTCTCTGAGTGCAGATCTGTAAGGCATACCGTCAATGGCTTTTTTAACCATTCCTGAGAGATGCGCATCCAGTGTCTCTGCCAGAACCTCTTCTCCGAGAATTGTATGTGTGCTCTCCCGTGTGCAGCGGTCTCTGGAGCACTGCTCCAGCAGACGGAACCAGGGATTCAGGGTAGACAGATAGGAGTCCTCGTATACAGCCCTTGTCGGAATAAACCCGTTCATCCGCATGTTTGCGACGGATATTCTGTCGCTCATGATCCAGCGCAGATATTCTTTGCAGATATCAGGCCTTTCCGCTGTGTGGCTGATTCCCAGCAGATAACCT
>JAFUCM010000030.1 GCA_017459675.1 Eubacterium sp. | reverse complement strand
TTTGTCTTATTTTTCAAAACAATTCTGTCATTTCCTGCATTTCAGTCCCTGCTCTCGATCACAGCCGGGATTCCGGACTGATAGCGGATCCATGCCGTTTCCGCCTCGATTTCATTGCTGACACAGAGGCTCTCACAGCCGGGGTTCAGCGTATAATCTGTCAGCGGATAATGAAATCCTGTCAGGGTCAGTCCTGTCACAGGCCCGCCGTACGGAAGGATCGAAACATATTTTCCGAACTGCCCGTCTTTCCGCAGCTGAATCTCCTTCTCGAAGGGCATGGAGATCCGGTTGTTCGCATCGATCATCCAGCTCCGGATCCGCATTTCCCGCAGACGGCAGAGCAGGGAGAGATTTCCCCACACATGATCCAGCCGGGTTCCGGTCGCTCCGAGCAGGACGACTTCGTCCGCCCCCTGCGCAGCCGCCAGCGTGACGGCAAGCTCCGTATCGGTCGCATCCTTCTCCGGCCGGTGCCGGATCATGCGGATCTTCCGGTCCATTATTGTGAGGATCTGCTCTCTGGCTGCATCGCGCTTTCCCGGGGCACCCGGTCCGACACTTCCTGCTGTGGAATCTGCGGTTTTCGGTGATTCTTCGCTTTCCGCTGACAAATCTGCGGTTTTCGGTGATTCTGCGGTTTTCAGCAGTTCCTGATGCCGCAGGCTGTCAAAATCCCCGACAATCATGTCCGGGAGATGCCCGCTCTGCAGGCAGTAATCCAGACCACTGTCCGCCGCGATCATCAAATCATACGGATATTCTGATAAAAATCCGGAGGCGAACGTCTCCTGGATGTTCCCTCCGGATATGATGACTGTTTTCATATGAACAATCTGCCTTATGCGCGTGCTGCGAATTTATCGTGGAAGAACTGCACGTTTGCCGCAATATCATCCTTGAAGACAGCAGAGCCTGCAACAAGAATCTCTGCGCCTGCGTCAAGTACTTCATCAACGGTCTTTGCATTGACGCCGCCGTCAACCTCAATCGGAATATCCGGATATCCGGCATCATCCAGCTTCTTCCGCAGATCACGGATCTTCTGTGTCACTGCCGGAATGTAGGACTGTCCGCCGTAGCCCGGGTTCACCGACATCAGCAGAACCATATCCAGACGGTCCATGACGTAGTCAATCACATTCAGCGGCGTAGCCGGATTGAGCACGACACCTGCCTGCATGCCCTGGTCGTGAATTGCCTGCAGGGTACGGTCCAGATGCTTGCATGCCTCTGCATGAACCGTTACCATATCAGCGCCGCATTTTTTGAGATCTTCTGCATAGCGGCCGGGCTCATCAACCATCAGATGTACGTCAAAGAACATCTTTGTGCACTTGCGGATCGATGTAATGACTGGCATACCGAATGAAATCGGCGGCACAAACTGGCCGTCCATGACATCAATGTGGAGCCATTCCACACCGTTGTCCTCAAGAATCTTAAACTGTTCGCCGAGGCGGGAAAAATCCGCCGAGAGCATAGATGGTGCAAGCTTGTACATACTCAATATCTCCTTTTCTCCTGTTCTTCAAGTTCCCTGTATAATCTGACGAAGCTCTGGTAGCGCTCCGAAGAGATCTGTGAATCTTCCACGGCCTGCTTCACGGAGCAGTCCGGCTCATGAATATGCGCACATCCGACAAATCTGCAGCCGGATGCATGTTCCCTGATTTCCGGGAAATACTGTTCCAGTGTTTCCTTCGGAAAATCCGGAAGCTGCAGCGAAGTAAATCCCGGCGTATCGCAGATATAACTCGCGTGATCCAGCGGAATCAGCTCGCTGTGTCTGGTTGTGTGACGGCCGCGTCCCAGCTTTCTGCTGATGCTGCCTGTTTCCATCACGATATCCTGCTGCATCAGATTGGTAATGGTTGATTTTCCCACGCCGGAGGGTCCGGCAACAACCGTTACCTTACCGCGCAGGCGTTCCAGAATTTCATCCATCCCATGTTCTTTTTCTGCACTGCAGATCAGGACATCATATCCGGATGCGCGGTAAATCTCCTGCCAGTGTCCGATTTCCTCCTGCGTGACAAGATCTGATTTGTTCAGAATAATGAACGCCGGAACGTTCTGCCGTTCCATCATCACCAGAAACCGGTCGATCATCAGCTGGTCCGGATTGGGGTTCCGCAGCGCAAAGAGCACTGCCGCCTGGTCCACATTTGCGACAGCCGGCCGGATCAGTTCGTTTTTCCGCGGTTCAATCCGGATGACATTGGCCTCTCTGTCTTTCTCGTGGGTCACAACAATCTCAACATCATCACCCACCAGCGGTTTTTTCCCGTCCTTCCGGAAAATACCACGTGCCTTACATGCATAGGTGCCGGATTCTACTGTGCTGACATAGTAGAATCCGGCGATCCCTTTAATAATCTTTCCTCTCATGTGCACTTACACTGCCACGAACGGAACATTGTTGTACTGCCATTTTCTGACGCCATCTTCATAGATATTGATGACGCCTGTCTCACCGCTGTCACTGTAGACCGGCTCGTCATAATCTCCTTCTGTCCAGGGGTTGGAGCCCTCGTAGATTGTTATGGTATTGCCGCCCTGCACCAGTTCCAGTCTGACGACGCCGCCTTCATATCCATCCGGCTCAGAGAGTGTTCCGGACAGACGGTACTGGCCGCCTGCTTCTTCCTCTTCTTCTGAATTGATATACAGCGTAATGGTCGTACCTACCGGCACTTCTGTTCCGTAAGTCGGATCCATACTGTATACTTCACCGATACCCATAGCGTCGGTGCTGCCCTGCTCGATCTGATATTCCAGTCCGAGATGTGTCAGAGACTGTGTTGCGGTCGCCTCGTCATATCCGATCAGAGACGGAACGGTAACCGTTGCCTCACCTCTGCTGATATACAGTGTGACCGTTGAATTTGCAGGAACGCTGCTGCCGGCCGCAGGATCGGAGGAAATGACACTTCCGACTTCAACGGTGCCGTTGGACTGCAGTTCAACGCGCGGCACAAGTCCGAGATCGGTCAGCGCCTTCTCTGCATCGGCCTGTGACTTGCCTGCAAGATCTGCCGGAATGGTAACATTCGCCTTGCCGGAGCTTACGACAACTTCAATGGTTGTATTTACATTGACACGGCTCTCAGGATCAACATTCTGGGAAATGATTTCTCCCTCTGCATACTCATCAGATGCGTCTGTTCCGACCTGCTTGATGCCGATTTTACGCTTCACTGCTTCTTCTGTCGCTGCAGAAACGGTCATGCCGCGGAAATCCGGAACCTCGACCTGCTCTTCTGCTGCCGGCGTCTCTTCCGGAACGCTGCTCTCGACAACCGCACTGGATGCGGCGTCTTCATCTGAAGAATCCCTGCTTCCGAAATGGAAGATGCCTGCCATGTTGCCGATCAGGATGATCAGCACAACGATGATAATCGCACCGATGACAAATCCGCCGATCGTGAGTCCGCGCTCCAGGCCGGAACTCTTATCATCATCTTCGTCGTAATCCTCATCATCAAATTTGCGGATCTTTTCTTTATTATCCTGCTTCTTGCTGATCCCGCTGCGGATCTCTCTGAGTTCTTCGTCTGACACCTTTACGGTCTGTGCCGTATCGTCGATCGTGTTCAGTGTCACAAAATCTCCCTGCGGTTCCAGCAGCGAACGTTTCAGATCATCAATCAGTTCGCCGACATTCTGATACCGGCGTGCCTGATTCTTCTGTGTTGCTTTCAGGATAATCTGTTCCAGCGAATACGGAAGGTCCGGCGTATAGCGTGACGGCGGAACCATCTCCTCCTGCAGATGCTTGATCGCAATTGATACAGTCGTGTCACCGTCAAACGGAACACGTCCGGTTGCCATCTCATACATGGTGATGCCGAGTGAGTAAATATCACTGCGCGCATCCGAAACACCGCCGCGCACCTGCTCGGGTGAGCTGTAGTGTACAGAGCCCATGACATTTGCTGTAATCGTGTTGGAATTGGATGCCTTCGCGATACCGAAGTCGGAAAGCTTCACCTTGCCGTCCGTGGAAATAATAATATTTTGCGGTTTTACGTCGCGGTGGACAATTCCCTGATGATGTGCCGCCTGAAGACCCAGTGATACCTGAATCGCTATGCTGGTTGCCTCTTTTACAGAGAGTTTTCCCTTCTTGGTAATGTAATTCTTGAGCGTGATGCCTTCCACCAGCTCCATTACAATGTAATAAAGTCCTCTGTCCTCACCGACGTCAAACACATTGACAACATTCGGATGCGAAAGGCGCGCAGCCGCCTGCGCTTCCTTCTGGAATTTCGTCACGAACGAAGTGTCTTCGCGAAACTCCGCTTTCATGACCTTTACTGCTACCAGACGACTCAGTTTGTGATCTCTTGCCTTGTAGACATCGGCCATACCGCCGGATCCGACGCGCGATATGATCTCATAACGCTCACCGAGTACAATTCCCTCTTTTAACATTTAGTTCCTCCCCGTCTCAGGCCCGGCCTGATCATCCTCTGCTTCTTCTTCAGTATCTTCTCCTGCATCCGCTTCTTCAGCGTTTTCCCCCTCATTGGCAGGATCAGAAGATACCGGTGCTTCTTCCTGTCCGACCGGTTCCCCGGAATCTTGATCAGCAGCTGTCCCTTCCTCTGCAGAATCCGCTGCTGTCTGTGCAGCAGCATTCAGCTCTGCGTCTTCCGGAACCGGTTCGTCTGCTGTATATGGCTCAACCACAACCACCGCGATGTTGTCAAGTCCTCCCCCGGCATTGGCCAGTTCCACCAGCTTCTCTGCCTTGTCCTTTACCTCGTGGTCGCGAAGAACCTTATAGATAACACTTCCTTCTACCATGTTGTAAAGCCCGTCAGAACACATCATAAAACAGTCATCGTTCTCAAGCTTTACATCAAAAAAGTCTATCTTTACTTCTTCTGTTGTGCCGATTGCCCGGGTGATAATGTTCCGGTCCGGATGATTCATCCCCTCTTCCGGCGTAAGCTCACCGAGACGGACCATCTCCGCAATCAGCGAATGATCATGTGTAATCTGGCGGAACGCCTCACCGGCGAGATACAATCTGGAATCTCCAACATTTGCAACAAATAAATAGCCGCCGACAACCGTCGCAACCACCATTGTGCTGCCCATTCCTTTTAATTCCGGATCACTCTGCGACTTTGCGAGCACTGCCTTATTTGCAGCCTCAATTCCGGCACGCATAATCCTGACCGGATTAAAATTATGATCCTCCCGGATTGTCTCCGTCAAAACGCCAACGCCATATCTTGAAGCGTAATCTCCGGCATTGTGTCCTCCCATTCCGTCCGCGACCACGAACAGATTCGGAAGATTCCCCACCGGCTCAGAAGACACATAGATGAAATCCTGATTCATCTTGCGGATCTGTCCGATGTCTGTTGCTGAATATACCTTCATACACATTTACTCCTGCTCAATCATTTATGGATGCCCGGTCCCGCTTCCCGGAAGATTCATCCCGCTGCGGGATTCCTGAACACCTGCTCCGCTGTCATTTTGTGCATCCTGATACCGTTTGCGGAGCTGTCCACAGGCACCGTCAATATCAGCGCCCATTTCCCTTCTAATAGTAACATTAATTCCGTATTTTTCAAGTTTTATTTGGAAATTACGCACTTCCGGCGCGGCACTGCGGGAATAATTCCGCTCCTTTACCGGGTTGACCGGAATCAGATTGACGTGACAATTCATACCTTTCAGAAGCTTCGCGAGCTTCTCCGCATGTTCCGCCCCGTCATTTTTGCCGGCAATTAATGCATACTCAAAGGAGATGCGTCTTCCCGTTTCCGCGAAGTACTCTCTGCAGGCCGCTGTCAGTTCCCCGATCGAATAACGCCTGGCGACAGGCATCAGTTCCTGCCGCAGCAGATCATCCGGCGCATGCAGAGAAATTGCCAGCGTAATTCCGAATCTTTCACGGGCAAGCTCCCGGATCTGCGGTACCAGTCCGCACGTGGAAACGGTGATATTGCGCTGACTGATACAGATTCCGTCCGGATGACTTACCAGATGGATCCACCGCAGCAGCGTGTCATAGTTATCCAGCGGCTCTCCGCTGCCCATTACATCGATGTGTGACACACGCTCACCTGTCAGGCGCTGGATCTCATAAATCTGTTCCAACATCTCGGAGGCCGTCAGATTGCGGACGCAGCCGTCCAGCGTTGAGGCACAGAATCTGCATCCCATCCGGCAGCCGACCTGCGAGGAAATACAGACTGAAATACCGTGGCGGTGCCGCATCCAGACGCTTTCAATCATATTCCCGTCATGCAGGGCAAACAAATACTTGCGCGTATCCCCGCGTGCAGATTCCTGCATCTGCACCGCACGAACCGTAAGCAGCGGCTGCTCTTCTGCCAGTCTGCTGCGGAGTTTTCCGGGCAGATTGCGCATCTCATCATAGGTCCGCACACGATTGACATGCATCCACGCAAACAACTGCTTTGCGCGAAACGGCTTTTCACCCATTGCGGCAACCAGTTCTGTGAGCTCTTCGATTGTCATGGATTTGATATCCGTCATGTGTTTATTCCCCTGTCTCCTCTTCGCCGGTCCGCACCCGGATCAGGATGCCTTTTCTAAAGCAGCGAATTCTATCTGAGCTGCGTAGAAAACGGCATCCTGATCCGGGTGCTAACCGACAATATCCGACTTATCTGCGGAATCTTGCGATAAAGAAACCGTCGCAGGCATGAATGCCCGGATAGAGCTGCAGGTAATTCCGGCTGCCTGCTTCCGCGGCCAGTTCCGCCGGAAGATACGGCGCGGCCGGATCCGGCTTCAGATCACTGCTGGCCAGGATCCAGTCCACATTTTCCTCATTTTCCCGCGGATCAAAGGTACAGGTACTGTACAGCAGTGTTCCGCCGGGTCTGACATACCGCACGGCATTCTTCAGAATCTGCCGCTGCAGCTGCACGAGACTTTCTGTCTTTTCGTCAGATGCTTCATACCGGATATCCGGCTTTCTTCCGATTACGCCAAGTCCGGAACAGGGAAGATCAGCAATGACAACGTCTGCTTTTCCTTCCATCGACGGGTCGAATACGGTTCCGTCCCACACCTGTACCTCTATGTTCGCAATCTGCAGTCTGCCAATATTATCTCTGATCAATTCTGCTTTCTGCTCTGATACATCCCGCGCAATTACTTTTCCCGCTGCATCGGAGGAATCTTCTGCTGCCCTCTGCAAAATATCTGCAGCCAGCATGCTTTTCCCGCCGGGTGCGGCCGCGAGGTCCAGCACCAGATCGCCCGGCCGGATTCCTGCCGCCTCCACTGCCAGCATGGAACTGACGTCCTGTACGGCGATCAGTCCATCAGCAAATGCAGGATTCTTCTCAAGATCTGTTACACCGGACAGGCTGGCTGCATACGGAATATAAGGAGCCTGTGTAATCTGTACGCCTGCTTCCTGCAGAATCTGTCTGGCTCCTGCCTGCTTCCGTCCGCGTATGGTTCCGCACGACTCTGCTTCGCCGGCAGCAGGATGTTTCCCTGATCCCGTCAACTCGTCCCGGAAACGCACTGTAAGCGGCGCCGGTTCCTGAAACGAAGCACAGATCTGTTCTGTTTTTGCTTCCCCGAATGTTTTCAGCCAGCGTTCTGTCAGATATACCGGCATCGAGTACATGACACTGTAATACTGAACCGGGTCTTTATCCCTTTCCGGCTCACGTATGCTGTCCCGGCCGCGCAAAATTGCACGCAGAACACCGTTGACAAACCCGCGCAGACTTCCGAATCCTCTCTGCACTGCCATCCGGACGGCCTCATTCACTGCCGCTGAATCCGGAACCGCATCCAGAAACTGAATCTGATAAACCGCAAGCCGCAGAATTGCCCGGATCACGGGCTTCATCTTCCTCGTTCTGGTTTTGGAAAACTGATCAATGATGTAATCCAGCCTGATCTGCCATTCCAGAACACCATTCACCAGCTTCCTGTAAAACCGCTCCTCCCGCTGGTCCAGATCCGGATGTGCCTGCAGGACATCACGTATTACCAGATGCGAAGGACTCCTGTGCTTTTCAATTGTGATCAATGTATCCAGCGCAAGATTTCTGGCGTCATCCCGCGGCTGTCTTGTGGTTGCTGTCATATTGATTTACCTGTCTGAAAGGGGACTTTATGTGAGTTCGCGTGAGGTGGCGACGATATACGTCTCCCGGCTCAGATAGAATTCGCCGTTAGACATATATCGTCACCGCCTCGCGCTTACTCTTTGACAAATTCTACTTTCGCGGGGCCGTGGAAATATATTTGTTCCTGGGCTAATTCTTCCTGCGCCAGGTAACATATCTATGTCCACGGCCCCTCACAAAACTAACTAAAAGCCACTTTTAATCATTCCTCCGTGCGCCGCCGGCCAGCAGAATCAGTCGAAGCAGCTGCATCGTAGTTGCCGCTGCTGCCGCGACGTAAGTCATTGCAGCCGCCCGGAGTACTGCGCGGGAACCTGCGATCTCGTTTGCTGCCATCAGTCCGGTCCCCTCGAGCTTCTTCAGTGCACGTGAGGATGCATTGAACTCTACCGGAAGTGTTACCAGCTGAAAAAGCAGTGCAAGACAGAACAGCAGAATACCCGCTGTCAGAAGCGGACTTCTCGAGAAGATCAGACCGACGATAAACACAGGCAGTGCTGCTGCCGATCCGAAGTTTGCAA
>JAFUCM010000029.1 GCA_017459675.1 Eubacterium sp. | reverse complement strand
GACAATCTCGAGAGTGAGATTGAGAAGATTAAAGAACAGGCCAATGCGCTGAAGGCTTCTGATGAGATCAAGAACAAGATCATCCACGAGGCGGAGCGGCTGCGCAATACCGTCGGAAATTCCTCCGAGAGCGGTGTGATCCGCGGCTATGTCGAGACACTTCTGGCACTGCCGTGGGATAAAATGTCCCGCGACAACAAAGATCTCAAGAAAGCCCGCAAGATCCTGGAAGCGGATCATTACGGACTGGAGAAGGTGAAAGAGCGGATTCTCGAATATCTCGCAGTGCGCCTGCTGACGAAAAAGGGGGATGCCCCGATTCTCTGTCTTGTGGGACCGCCCGGAACCGGCAAGACCTCGATCGCACGCTCTGTGGCGCGTGCATTGAACAAGAAATTTGTCCGCCTGAGCCTGGGCGGTGTCCGTGACGAAGCTGAAATACGCGGTCACCGGCGCACCTATATCGGTGCGATGCCGGGAAGAATTGCGGAGGGCCTGCGGCAGGCGGGTGTGAAGAATCCGCTGATGCTCCTCGATGAGATCGACAAGACAAGCGGCGACTACCGCGGTGCGATCTCCTCCTCCCTGCTGGAGGTGCTGGATCCGGAGGAGAACAGCCGGTTCTCAGACCACTATGTGGAACTTCCGATTGACCTTTCGGAAGTACTGTTTATCGCCACTGCGAATGACATGCAGGAAATCCCGCGGCCGCTGCTGGACCGCATGGAGCTGATCGAAATCAGCAGTTATACAGAAAATGAAAAAGTACATATTGCACGGGAACATCTGATCCCGAAGCAGATCAAGACAAACGGTCTGAAAAAGAAGCAGCTGAAGATCACCGATGAGGCAATTGATGAAATCATTGCGAAGCATACCCGCGAAGCCGGTGTGCGCTCGCTGGAGCGCAAGATCGGACAGATCTGCCGGAAAGCCGCACTGAAGATCCAGGAGAAGGATCTCAAAGAGATCACAGTGACCGCCGAAAATCTTGAAGAATTTATCGGACGCGGCCGCTACTCGGTCAATCCGGCAAATGAGCAGCCGGAGATCGGAATCGTGCGCGGTCTGGCATGGACCAGTGTCGGCGGCGACACGCTGGAGGTAGAAGTCAACATTATGCCCGGCAAGGGAGAATTCCGCCTGACAGGCCAGCTGGGCGATGTCATGAAGGAATCGGCAGCTGCCGGCATCAGTTATATCCGGTCCATCGCAGAGCAGTACGACATCAAACCGGAATTTTTCAAAGAACACGATTTTCATGTACACATTCCGGAAGGCGCAGTTCCCAAAGACGGGCCTTCGGCCGGCATCACAATGGCGACAGCCATGCTTTCGGCAGTGATCCGCCGTCCGGTGCGCGCCGATCTTGCCATGACAGGTGAGATCACACTGCGGGGACGCGTTCTGCCCATCGGCGGCCTGAAGGAAAAACTGCTTGCCGCGAAAAAAGCCGGAATCCGCACAGTCCTGGTGCCGGAAAAGAACGAGCCTGAGATCCGCGAGATCGACAAAGAGATCACAGACGGACTTGAGATCATCTATGTCCGGGAGATGCAGGAAGTGCTGGAGCAGGCGCTGGTGTAAATCGGAGTTTGTAGAGCTGTATATTATCTTTGTACGCTCCGCAGATGATGATGCGCTCTTTACGCTCCGACGAAAATGCTTCGAGTCAAAAGGCAAGACTCCGTATGTGTGCCGCCGATTCGTGATAAAGTAACACTCACAGCCGGCACACCAACGGACTCTAAGCTTTTGTCTCTCAGACATTTTCTTTGTCAAGTCGCGTGCAGATCGCATTCATCACAGCGTCGCTTACTCTTTGGCAATGCGGCTGCTCATAGTGAGAAACTGTAGTATGCAGCAGCCGCTATGATAAGTGCAGTCGGGGTGAATCGTTTTCGCCTGCGATAAAGCAGGCGTCCGGAGCATGATGCCTTTTCTAAAGCGGCGAATTTCACCTGAGCCGCGTAGAAAATGGCATCATGTGAACGGACGCGTATTTAAAAAACAATCACCCCGACAAACACCGATTTATTAGGGAATACCTATTATGAAAATAAAAAGTGTAAGTCTGGACATTGTCTGCGGCCCGACGAGCGTGCTGCCGGATACAGGAAAGCCGGAAGTGGCGTTCGCAGGCAAATCAAATGTGGGAAAATCATCGATGATCAATGCGGTGATCAACCGTAAGGCTCTGGCGCGGACCAGCTCGCAGCCAGGCAAGACGCAGACAATCAATTTCTATCATGTAAATAATGATTTTTATCTGGTAGACCTGCCCGGATACGGATATGCAGCAGCCTCGCAGAAGGCGCGTGAGGCGTGGGGGAAAATGATTGAGCGCTACCTTCACACGTCGCCGAATCTGCGGTCGGTGTTTCTGCTGCTGGATATCCGCCACGCACCGTCCCGGAATGACAGGATGATGTATGACTGGATCGTGGATAACGGATATCAGCCGATTATTATTGCGACGAAGCTGGATAAGATCAAGCGCAGCCAGGTGCAGAAGCAGGTTAAAATCCTGCGTGAGACGCTTGACATGCCGAAAGATGCGAAGATTATCCCGTTTTCGGCACTGACGAAGCAGGGAAAAGACGAGATTCATGACGCGATTGCGGCAGCAGTCCGGGATCAGGAAGCTGATGAGGAAGCTCCGGATGCATCACCTGAGAAAAACGCCGCAGATCAGAAAGAGCTGTGAGGGTAACGCCAGGGCAGTGAACGGAACAGGTGCTGTAACAGCAGTATGAAATGAGAGGAAATTATGGGGATCATCCGCGCCAGAAAACTGGGATATGACTATTATGAATATCGCGAAGATCAGGAGAATCCGGAGATCCATACCGCGCTGAAGAACGTGGATCTGGATATTGAGGAGGGCTCTTTTATTGCTGTGCTCGGTCATAACGGGTGCGGTAAATCAACGCTGGCCAAGCAGATCAACGCGCTGCTCGTGCCGACTGAGGGAACCATCTGGATCGACTCCATGAACACGGCCGAGGGCGATGATCTCTGGAAAATCCGTCAGGAAGCCGGTATGGTATTCCAGAATCCGGACAACCAGATTATTGCGACGGTCGTAGAGGAGGATGTTGGATTCGGTCCGGAGAATATCGGTGTCGACACGGAAGAGATCTGGCGCCGTGTAGACCGCGCGCTCGAAGATACCGGCATGGTGGCTTACCGCAAACATTCCCCCAACAAGCTGTCCGGCGGACAGAAACAGCGTGTTGCGATTGCCGGCATCATGGCGATGAAACCCAAATGCATTGTGCTGGATGAGCCGACGGCGATGCTGGATCCGAACGGCAGAAAAGAAGTCATCGCTGCAGTCAGCGCACTGAACAAACAGGAAGGCGTTACAATTATCCTGATCACCCATTACATGGAGGAAGTGGTCGATGCGGACCAGCTCTTTGTCATGGACGGGGGAGAAATTGTGATGAGCGGGACGCCGCATGAGGTCTTCACACAGGTGGAAAAGCTCAAAGAACTCCGTCTGGATGTGCCGCAGGTTACACTGCTGACCCATGAGCTGATCAAAGCCGGCCTTCCGCTTACAGAAGGCATTTTAAAAAATGAAGAACTGATCCGGCAGCTGTGTGAGCTGCGGGAGGCACCGAATCTCCTGGCAGCAGCGGCAGAAGCAGTGTGCAGCCTGCAGGCGGAGGCAAAGCATCCGGCGGATCAGACAGCAGATAGTTCCGGTGCCCGTCATGCCGGTCAGAACGCGGGCGGCGCAGCGGATGAGAAGCCGGCAGACCCGACCCCGACCACATATGCGAAAGCCGCAGGCGGTTCTCTGGTTCTGGATGACGTATCGTATGTTTACAGCAACGGAACGGCATATGAAATAACGGCGCTGGATCATGTGTCGCTGGAAATTCCGCAGGGGCAGTTTGTCGGAATCATCGGACACACCGGAAGCGGAAAATCCACAATGGTACAGCATTTCAACGCGCTGATGCGTCCGACCTCCGGCCGCGTATTATTTAACGGCGAGGATGTCTGGGCGGACGGCTACAGCCGGCGCAACCTGCGTTTTCATGTGGGAATTGTATTCCAGTATCCGGAACATCAGCTTTTCGAGACGGATGTCATTACGGACGTCTGCTTCGGCCCGAAAAACCAGGGACTTTCGAAAGAAAAATGTCTGGAGCGCGCACGCAATGCACTCTGGCAGGTAGGTGTGCCGGAGGATCTCTTTGACAATTCTCCGTTTGAGCTGTCCGGCGGACAGAAGCGGCGCATCGCGATTGCGGGAATTCTTGCGATGAATCCGGATGTACTGATTCTGGATGAGCCGACCGCGGGGCTGGATCCGCGCGGAAGGGACGAGATGTTCGATGTCATCAATCATCTGCAGGAAGTCCGCAACATCACCATTATTCTTGTATCACACAGCATGGAGGATGTGGCGCGCCATGCCGACCGCCTGATCGTGATGAACGAAGGCAAAAAAGCTTACGACGGAACGCCGAAAGAGGTATTTTCACATTACAAAGAGCTGGAGAAAATGGGCCTCGCTGCACCGCAGGTGACCTATATCATGCACGACCTTGCAGCAAATGGATTTGCAGTTGATATCCAGGCGGCAACGGTCGAAGAGGCGAGAGATTCAATTCTGGACGCAATTACAGGGTGCTGACATTTGATTTGGCAATTGCAGGAAACAGACATGGCAGGGGTACCATACAGGATCCCATGACGGAAACAGAAATGGCAGGGGTACCATACAGGATCCCATGACAGGAAAAGGAAATGCTGAGAGAAATCACAATCGGCCAGTACTATGAAGCAGATTCAATTCTGCACAGACTGGACCCAAGAGTAAAAATCATCGGAACGCTGGTATACATTGTTTCACTGTTTGTGTTCCGCACCTGGGGATATCTGCTGGGTGCCGCGGCGCTGGTGATCCTGATCATTCTTTCGAAGGTACCCTTCAGGTTTATGATCAAGGGCCTGCGCCCGATCATCATGATTCTGATGTTTACGATGGTGCTGAATATTCTGCTGACGCCGGGAGAAGTCCTGTGGCAGTATCGTTTTCTGCATGTCACGCGGCAGGGACTTGTGCTTGCCGGAAAAATGGCAGTCAGGCTTGTGTTCCTCGTACTGGGCGCGTCGCTGATGACGCTCACTACGACGCCGAACAAGCTGACCGATGCACTGGAACGGCTGCTTGGTCCGCTGAAAGTGTTTCATGTGCCGGTGCATGAGATTGCCATGATGATGTCAATCGCAATGCGCTTCATCCCGATTCTGATGGAAGAAACAGACCGTATCATGAAGGCACAGATGGCCCGCGGCGCAGATTTTGAGAGTGGTGGAATCATCCAGAAGGTAAAGGCAATGGTGCCGCTTCTGGTGCCGCTGTTTGTGTCAGCCTTCCGCCGCGCAAACGATCTGGCGCTTGCCATGGAAGCCCGCTGCTATCACGGCGGTGAGGGCAGAACCCAGATGAAGCCGCTGCGCTACGAAGGCAGAGACTACACAGCATTTATCATCATGCTGATTTACCTCGCGGCTACCATTGTACCGCGGGTAGTGCTGCATGTATAAAGCCAAATTTGTAGAGAATAAGAAGGCACCTGTTTGCCTTCTTATTTTTGTGGATATTCAATCTGGACCAGCCGCAGCCCGTGGGCGGGCGCGGTCGGGCCTGCGGCTTCGCGGCTGCGGGCCGCCAGGATCGCCGGTATGCTGTCGGGCGCAAGCGCGCCTTTGCCGACTTCCAGCAGGGTTCCGGCCATGATGCGCACCATATTATAAAGAAAGCCGTTGCCGCTTACGACAAAGCGGATCATGCCGTGGTAAGGTGACGGGGTTGAAGCGGAAACCGGTGCAGCAGAGACTGGGCCAGCGGTAACCGGTGCAGCAGAGACTGCATCAGCGGAATCCAGTACAGCAGGTTCTGCTGATGCAGGGGTTCTCATGGCAGTGTTTATAGTGGAAGCGTCCTCGCAGAGCACATCCGCCCGATAGATGGTTCTGACGGTTCCGTGCTTCTCGGCGCTCTCATAATTGCTCTGTTCTGCCTGTTCCGTGGCGCCGCCGCCTGCCGCAAAGGAGGCGAAATCATGGGTGCCAACAAAGAGCTGCGCGGCTTTCTGCATGGCAGCCAGGTCAAGTCGATAGTAACAGAACAGGCTGTCCAGACGCTGCATGGGATCGGGCATCTGCCGGTTCAGAATCCGGTATTCATAGGTCTTGATACTGTCCACAAAGTGCGGATGCCAGTCCGGCGCAACTTCTTCGGAAGCCTGCACTTTGACATCCGCCGGAAGCCAGGTGTTTAGTGCAAATGCAAATTTATCCGCCGGGATCCGGGAATCCGTATCAAAGATCACGACATTTCCGGAAGCGTGAACGCCGGCATCAGTCCGGCTTGCTCCGATTGTCCGCACCGGTGCCTTCAGGACGTTCTGCAGTGCATTGTTCAGAACCTGCTGGACCGTGATTCCGTTCGGCTGGATCTGCCAGCCGCAATAGGCGGTTCCGTCATATGCAATTGTAAGCCGTATCCGTCGTTTTTCCATCGTTTGCGGAATCCTCCCAACAGTTCATTTGTCTTTCTATGATAACACATCTTCAGAAAAAGGAATATACGCAGGAAACGCCAGAAGGAACCGCACGTTGGAAACAACCATGTGGAAATACGTATCAAACAGGCAAAAAACCTGAATAAATCAGCCGAAAATAACCCGAATAATTCTTGACATTATCAGGTCTCTATACTAATATAGAAGGGCATGACGGCTGAAGCGGGCCGCTGCGCACCTTCCCAACGCGCAAGCACGTTCTAAGCGGCATGAAACCAGGACAGGAACGCCGTTAGCCCCGGCAGAACTGTCAGAGCGGCAGACAAAGTCATACGGACAGTGACAGGAAATGCCGTCTTTCCCCGCATTGTAAGCAATTGACAGTATCAAATGCGGGCTTGAACATACCCAGGAGGAAATAACCATGAACATGAAAACATTTATGGCGAATCCGGACAAGATCGAGAAGAAGTGGTACGTGGTTGACGCAGAAGGTCAGACACTCGGCCGCATGGCATCTGAGATCGCCAAAGTGCTCAGAGGAAAAAATAAACCGGAATATACACCGCACGTTGACACCGGCGACTATGTAGTCGTTGTTAACGCTGACAAGATCAAAGTGACAGGCAAAAAGCTTGACCAGAAGATCTATTTCACACATTCTGCATTTGTTGGCGGTGCAAAGTACACCACACTCAAAGAGCTTATGCAGAAGAAGCCGACCAAGGCAGTTGAACTTGCAGTTAAGGGCATGCTTCCAAAAGGACCTCTCGGCAGACAGATGCTGAAGAAGCTTCATGTATACGCAGGTGCAGAGCATCCGCATGCAGCGCAGCAGCCGGAAGCACTGACATTTTAATAGGGAGGTAAATGAAAGTGGCTAATGCATCTTATTACGGAACAGGCAGAAGAAAAAAATCCGTCGCACGCGTTTATCTGACACCTGGCACAGGTAAGATCGTGATCAACAAGCGCGACATTGATGATTACTTTGGACTCGAGACACTGAAGACCATCGTCCGTCAGCCGCTCGTACTGACAGAGACAACCGATAAGTTTGACGTGAAGGTCAACGTCGTCGGCGGCGGCTTCACAGGACAGGCTGGCGCAATCCGTCACGGAATCAGCCGCGCACTCCTTGAGGCAGACGCAGAATACAGACCGGCCCTCAAGGCAGCCGGATACCTCACACGTGATCCGCGTATGAAAGAGCGTAAGAAATACGGTCTCAAAGGCGCACGTCGTGCTCCGCAGTTCTCAAAGAGATAATCGGGACCGGCGAATATGCAAAAAACCTCGGAAATACAACATTTCCGGGGTTTTTTTATACCCAAAATCTTTGACAGGAGTTGTGTGGTATCATTGCCGACCTTTCAAACGTGTAAAAACGTCGTTCCTCTTGATATTCTTCCTCAAGTGGAATATAATCAGGAAGTAGTTAGATTAAACTAACAACGTATCGGGAGGAGGCAGGTTGTTCTGGGATCGAGTGGCAGGTGTCTATGACATCTTCGTGAATGTTATTAACAGAAAGACGCATCAGAAGCTGAAAGAGATCGTATCGGATTTGATTGAGCCTGAAGACACTGTACTGGAATGCGCATGCGGTACTGGGCTCCTCTCCGCCGTGATCGCACCAAAGTGCAGGCAGATGACCGCGACGGATTTCTCTGAAAAGATGCTGAAGAAGGCTGAGAAGAACTGCCGCTCCTTCCGGATCATCACATATGCGCAGGCAGACATCACGGCACTTGACTTTGCAGACGGCAGTTTCGATAAGGTCGTGGCAGGAAACGTGATCCATCTGCTGGACAATCCACTGACAGCACTTGGTGAACTGAATCGTGTCTGCAAAGATGGCGGAATGCTGATCATTCCGACTTACATGAATAAAGACTCCAAAGGAAAAACAAGCGGGTTTGCCGGTGCTGTCGGAAAAGCCGGGGCAGATTTCAAACGTCAGTTTACCGTGGAAAGCTACAGACAGTTTTTCCTGGACGCAGGGTATCCTGATGTTCAGATTAAGCTGGCCGAAGGACGCATTCCCTGCGCTGTGGCGGTAATGAGGAAGAAATAAAATGAAGGTATATGAGTTTGGAAAAGAACACAGGAAATCTTTTGTTATGTTTCAATGTGCGGTCGAGCCATGGTGGGTGTTCCGGGCTTCCGCCGAGGAGATGGCGAAGGACTATCATGTCTATCTTTTCATCGCGGACGGCCATGACGGGCTCGGCACCGAATTCGTTTCTCTTGAGAAATATGCAAAGGATGCTGCGGGGTATCTGAGAGCGCAGGGCATCGGACGGCTAGATGCGATGTACGGCGTTTCCATGGGCGGCGCTGCCGTGATTCGTTTTCTGGCGACAGAAGACATCCGTGTGGAAAAGGCAATCATTGATGCCGGCATCACGCCATATCCTTATCCGAGATGGATCTGCAGGCTGATCTCCGTCAAGGACTGGATCATGATCATGCTGGGAACCCGGTCCCTGCGGATGATGAAGCTTGCCTGCCCGCCGGAGCGGTGGACGCCCAAAGGCGAGGATCCGGAGGCACATTACCGGACCTTGCTGAAATTCTACAAACAGCATTACTCGCCGCGTACGATCTATAACGTCTTCTGGTCCACAGATAACTATTCCATGCCGATGCCGGTTCCGCAGGTGGATACAAAAATCGAGTACTGGTACGGCGAGGAAGAAAAACGGGCCAGAGAAAAGGAACACGATATTGAATTCGTCCGCCGGACCTATCCGCAGACGGTATTCAGAGAATTTAAGGGGCTTGCTCATGCGGAGCTTGTAATGATGTTTCCGGAGCGGTTTGCATGGGAAGTAAAAAGGTTTCTGGAGGAATAGCGGCGGATAAGATTGATGTTCTGGTCGAAGACAAGGTGGCCGAAGAAGGAAGTCTGGCTATCGCAGATAACAATATATTATCTTGACGCCGCACCAATCAAATCATTATCATAATATCATATAGATTATTTGTGATATTCTGCAGCAGAAAGGAGCAGCACAATGGAAGGAATCGAAAGAGTATGTCAGTTTCTTGACGAGGCACAGACCTATTATCTCGCAACCGTAGACGGCGATCAGCCGCGCGTCAGACCGTTCGGCACAGTGCTTCTGTATGACGGGAAGCTCTATATCCAGACCGGAAAGGTGAAGGACGTCTCCAAACAGCTCGCAGCCAATCCGAAAGCGGAAATCTGTGCATTTAAAAACGGAAAATGGCTTCGCGTCGCGGGCGAACTGATCAATGATGACAATCATGACATCAAGGTTGCCATGCTTGAGAAAATGCCGAGCCTGAAGGCGATGTACAGCGCTGATGATGACAACATGCAGATGCTGTATTTTCAGAATGCGACAGCAACGTTCAGCTCCTTCACAGAGGCACCGGAGACCGTTACATTCTGACCTTTGCGCAGAGGTACCGGAGACCGTTACATTCTGATCTTTGCGCACAGGCACTGGCCATGCCGCTATATAACTTACAACTGAAAAAACATTGATTTTCACCTCATGGTTACATAGAATTGTACTGTGAGGTGTTTTTTTATGCATCGGATGGGTGCAGGGTTTTCAGCAGAAAAGAGGAGTGTACATGAAATTCAACGTAAAAGACCTGCAGTGGGTCAGACAGCCGAAAGCGTTTACCGTTGACGACAGCCGGATTGAGATTACGACGGAGCCGGATACGGATCTCTGGCAGCGGACGTTTTATCATTTTACCGGTGACAACGCACCGGTTCTTCAGATGGAGACAGAAGAGAAAAGCTTCTCCTTTACGGTGAAGACGGAATTTCCGCAGGTTCGCAAGAAATTCGACCAGTGCGGCATCGCGGTCTATCTGGACAGTGACAACTGGATGAAGGCCTCTGCGGAATACGCAGATGAGAACGGACAGCATTTTGGAAGCGTGCTGACGAATCATGGATATTGTGACTGGGCGACCAATATGATCTCATCAGAGATTACAACAGTCTGGTATCGCCTCAGCAGGAAGGATGCAGACTATGTGATCGAGTATTCTTTCGATGGCGAGACCTATCATATGATGCGCATGTTCCACATGTTCGAGGGAGACGGGAAGATCCGCTTCGGAATCTATGCGTGCAGTCCCGGCGAATCATCTTTTAAGGCTGTTTTTTCGGAAATGGCAGTTACAGAATTTTTATTTGAGGACTGACCAGGGGATTGTTCTGACAGGAGACGCAGAAGATGGTGGATCTGTTTATGAAAAACGGGTTTACCTATTTTGATACGGCATGGGCGTACACCGGCAGTGAGGAAGCAATCCGGGAGGAACTGGAGCGCGTTGCGGCGGCATTTGAAGAATAATCGGCGCATTCTCGTGACTTTATGTCTTGAGAGGTTCACGAATAACCAACAGAAAAATCACAAAATGTAGCACAGGATCTTGTGGCTGAGACGATAAGCAGACACAAATAATTGCATAAACGAAATACAAGGTTAACAAATTTGTAAAAAGTACTGGCAATGCTGAGCGAAATATGCTATACTCCTATCGTTGCGTAGTCTGGCTTATTGTAAGCCTGAAGAAATGATAAGGAGAATGACCGACAGACGTCAGTCTGCCGGCAGAAAATGAGCAGACACATGATTAAGCGTATCTCGTTAAGCATACTGACACTGGTGCTGATGCTGAGCATGTCGGTTCCGGTATTTGCCCTCAATAAAGAGAAGGCAACGGCAGTATTGGAAGCACAGAAAAAAGACGGTACGCCGGTTGATATTACGGAAGTGGATACCTGGTTCCAGGGCCGGATCCCGGCAACCGAGAAGCGTACGCTGAAGAAGGGAACTTCTTATACAACAGTCGGTAACGGCGGATGTTCTTATTTCGCAGCGGCTTACATGCTGCTGAAGATGGGAGAACTTGATATCCTCGGCGGAGAATCTCCGATTACCGTTCTGGACAAGATGGAGGCAATCGACGGCTATCTCAGCTTCGGCAAGATGGATTTCCAGCGCATTCGTGAGGCATATCCGAATGTCACATGCTGTGAATACAAGACCCCGCTTACCGGAACCATGTCAGAGCGGATTGAACAGATCCGGGAAAAGCTGGACAACGGCTATTTTGTAATTGCCACTGTAGTCGGCGGCGTGACAGACGGACATTATATTTTTATCGACAGTATTACAGATGACGGCAATATGGTGATCGGCGACAGTGCGTTTGCCGGAACCAGATGGAACGACACCTTCGGGCCGGCCGGCTCAACGATTACAGATATTTCTGTATTCCGCAGCAGCCGGGTAAATTCTTATGATTGCCCGTCCATCTATGAGTCCAAGGAGTATGCAGAATCCGGCAAGGATTTTTCACTGAAAGCAGTGGAGCTGTAAATAGAATGACTTTATAAGACGCAGTCCGGAAGGGCTGCGTTTTTATATGCCTGGAACGACCGTAAGAGCCGGCCGCAAAAACCGCCCCGGAGATGTATCCGGACAGACAGAAGTTGTAAGGCGCCTGTGAAAGTGGTATACTGTTTTGATAGGTTTAATCATGGGTTAATATGCCTGTTGAACTTGATGGATCAGTTCCCGCTTCAGGTGCGGGCTCTGAAATTATCATTGCAGGAAAGAGACACAATTATGCAGATTATTGTCATAGGATGCGGAAAAGTCGGAATTAAACTGGTATCACAGCTTACGCGGGAAGATAACAACATCACGGTCATTGATACCAAAGAGGAAGCGGTACAGCTGGTTTCAGATACATACGATGTCATGGGGATTGTCGGAAACGGAACCAGTTTCAAGGTGTTGTCCGAGGCGGATATTGAGCACGCGGATATGCTGATTGCGGTTACCAGCAGCGATGAAGTCAATCTGCTGTGCTGTGTCATTGCGAAGCGGACGCGATGTCTGACCGTTGCGCGTGTGCGCAACCCGGTCTATTCAAGAGAGCGGGATTTCTTCCGCAGAGAACTCGGACTGTCCATGATTATCAATCCGGAGTTTGAGGCGGCGCTGGAAGTCGGACGTCTGTTCCGCTATCCATTTGCGATTGAAGTGGACCGGTTTGCCAAGGGCCGCGCAGATCTGCTGCGGTTCCGGGTGCCGGCAGATTCCTCGCTGGCAGGCAGAGCGCTGAAGGATCTCGGACGTGAGACGCAGAATGTCCTGATCTGCATCGCGGAGCATGAAGGGAAAATCTGTATCCCGGACGGCAATTATGTTATTGAATCAGGAGATATTCTGTCAGTCATTGTAGATCAGTACAACAGCGGGCAGTTCTTCAAGCGGATCGGCATGCGGACCAATCAGATCAAAAATGCGCTGCTGATCGGCGGCAGCCGTCTTTCTTATTACGTCGCAAAGATTCTGGAAAATACGGATATCGAAGTGCGTATCATCGAGCGGGACATGCAGCGCTGTGAAGAACTGGCAGATCTGCTGAAAAAGGCCGACATTGTAAACGGAAACGGCAGTAATCACGAGTTCCTGCGCGAGGAGCGCATTGACCAGTTTGACGCGATGCTGGCGAGCATGAAGATGGACGAGGAAAATATTATTCTCTCGCTGTATGCAAGAGATAAGATCCGTTACAAAGTCGTCACGGATGTCAGTCACATCGAAGTAAATGGCGTCATCAAGAACCTGGATCTGGACAGTATTATTTCACCGAAGAGCATTACGGCAGAGACCATTGTCCAGTTCGTCCGCGCCACCGCCAATGGTATGGGCAGCAACATCGAGACGCTGTACCAGCTGCTGGACGGTGAAGTAGAGGCACTTGAATTCTTTATTCAGCCAAATGCGCCGGTTCTGGGGATTCCGTTGATGAATCTGGAACTGAAGCCGAATATTCTGATCGCGGGCATTGTCCGGAAGGGCAAATTGATTATTCCCGGCGGCCAGGATGAGATTGCGTCCGGTGATTCCGTGATTATCGTGACGACGAATACCGGTTTTACGGATATCAACGATATCCTGAAATAAAATAAGAAGTGTGGTCACAAGGAACTGTTAGTTATGAGAATTCCTGTTAAATTTGAGATCCGGCCGGGAATGAATGTGGGTATGATCCGCTATATTCTCTGCTGGGTTATGGAGATTGAGGGACTGTTTCTGCTGCTGCCGTGCATCGTTGCAGGACTTTACAGCGAGAAGGTCGGAACCATCTATTTTCTGTGGGCGGCACTGTGCCTCGGTGTGGGATATATCGGTTCCCGCATCAAACCCAAAAACACTGAGATTTTTATGAAAGAAGGCATGGTGACAGCCGCGCTTGTATGGCTGTTCATGAGCCTTCTGGGGGCGGCGCCATTTTGTATTACCGGAGAAATACCGGGGTACCTGGATGCACTGTTTGAAATTGTATCCGGTTTTACCACGACGGGTGCATCGATTCTGAATGATGTCGAAGCACTTACGCACGCCTCGCTTTTCTGGCGCAGTTTCTCGCACTGGCTCGGCGGTATGGGCGTTCTGGTCTTTATTCTGATGTTGATCCCGGTGCAGAACGGTTCGCAGATGAATCTGATGCGCGCAGAGAGCCCGGGCTACAATGTATCCAAATTTGTCCCGCGTGTGCGCGGCACAGCCCGTATTCTGTATAAAATTTACCTGGTTCTTTCTGTTATGGAACTGGTGGTGCTTCTGTTAAGCCGCATGAACTGGTTTGATGCGGTCTGCATCACGTTCGGAACAGCCGGAACGGGCGGTTTCGGCGTGCTGAATGCAAGCTGCGGGGCTTATACGGTTTTTCAGCAGTATGCGATTTCAGTCTTTATGATTCTGTTCGGCGTCAATTTCAGCTTCTATTTCCTGCTGACGGCGCGGAAGTTCCGGATTGCGTTCCGGCTGGATGAAGTGCGTGTCTACATGACCATTATTGTGGCAGCGGTCGTGCTGATCGCCGTCAATACACGCGGGTATTTCGGCAGTGTGGAAGAAAGCATCCGCGCAGCGCTTTTCCAGGTGGGAAGTATCATTACGACGACAGGATTTTCCACACTGGATTTCAATCAGTGGCCGTCGTTCTCCAAATGCATTCTGGTGATTCTGATGTTCATCGGCGCCTGCGCGGGCAGCACGGGCGGCGGTTTCAAAGTTTCCCGTGTGATCATTCTCGTGCGGACCAGTTTCCGGCGTCTGGCGACCTATATCAACCCCAAACGCGTTCGCAGGATCAAGATGGACGGAGAGACCATGCCGGAAGAGCAGGTGCGCGGCGTGGAAGTCTTCCTGACCGTATACATTCTGATCTTTGTGCTGTCAATGCTGATGATCAGTCTGGACGGCTTTGGCTTTGAGACCAATTTTACGGCAGTCGCGGCGACACTGAACAACATCGGACCGGGCCTGGAACAGGTCGGACCGACAGCGAATTTCTCGCTCTTTGGTCCGCTGTCGAAAATCATCCTGATTTTCGATATGCTGGCGGGACGTCTGGAAGTCTTCCCGGTACTGATTCTGCTGTATCCGCCGACATGGAAGAAACGGTAAAGTTGGGGTTTGTCGAGTACGCGCCTGTTTATCAGAATGCCGTTTTCTACGCAGCTCAGGTAGAATTCGCTGCTTTAGAAAAGGCATTCTGATACTGGCGCTTACACGACTGCAGTATGTACTAGCGGCTGCTGTTTACTTCGGTTTGTCATTGTGCGCAGCCGCGTTGCACAGTTTTTTGCTTTGCGGCCGCATACAATGAAACAATAACACTACAGGCGGCCGCTATGATAAGTGCAGTCGGGGTAAACAGTTTTCGCCTGCGATAAAGCAGGCGTCCGGAGCATGATGCCTTTTCTAAAGCGGCGAATTTCACCTGAGCCGCGTAGAAAATGGCATCATGTGAACGGACGCGTATTTAAAAAACAATCACCCCG
>JAFUCM010000093.1 GCA_017459675.1 Eubacterium sp. | reverse complement strand
GTTCTATTCCATAGCGGGCAGCGATATAAGAAAAAATCTCTTTTGCACGCGTGGAAATATCATCATCGATGACTTTTCTTCTGTACTTCACCACCATGATCAGATGATAGTACAGCAAATATACTGAATGTCCATTATGATCAAGATTGTTCATAGAATCAGCCATCTCCTTTCTTCGGCTGATTCTATTATATCATAATTATGTCTATCGAACAAGTGTTCTTTTTTGTTCTTGAGATATTTTTTGCAATTCATCCCGCCACCTGCAGAGGATGGGGGAATTCTTGCTGAACTATGTTAAAATGTTTCAGGTGTTTATTATAACACGGTTTTAGGAGGAATCAAGGGGCATTTTCAGCAATTTCCCGTATACACATATGCCAGTGATTCCCGTGCCTTCTCGGCCAGGCGGTAAATCAATCCGACATCGGTCGGTCCTCTGTCCTGCATATGGAAGCGCGGGAAGAACCGCGAGATGTGAAGCGGGATTTCCCTGCCCAGCCGATTCCCGTATACATCTGTGAGATCTGCAATCCATCCGGCAATCTGCTCCATTTCCTCGGGTGTATCATTCTCGCCCGGTATGATGAGTGTCGTCAGCTCTACATGGCAGATTTTTACAGCTTCCCGGATGAAATCCAGAACCATTTTCCGGCTGCCCTTCAGTACTTCGCTGTAATACCGGTCTGTAAATCCCTTCAGATCAATGTTCATTGCATCGATGTAAGGGGCAAGTTCCTCCAGGACCTGCAGGCTGGCGGTACCGTTCGTTACCAGGACATTTTTCATCCCCATCTCATGCACAAGTTTTGCTGTGTCACGGACATATTCATAGCCGATTAGGGGCTCATTGTAAGTGAAGGCCAGGCCGATATTTCCCTTGTTTTTATAGTACGCTGCCGTCGCTGCGAGATCCTCGGGCGGGAGGTATTCCGCGTCCGTCCGAAACCGCTCCGCTGACGCCGACCAGGTGATTTCATGATTCTGGCAGAACGGACACCGGAGATTGCAGCCGTAACTCCCAACCGAGAGAATCAGACCGCCCGGATAGAACCGGTTCAGTGGCTTTTTCTCGATCGGATCCAGTGCGAGGGACGTGATCTTCCCATAGTTTTCAGGCACAATCCGGCCGTTTCGGCAGATGCGGACTCTGCAGAAGCCGCCCTGCCCTTCTTTTATCTCACATTGTCTGAAGCAGACATTACATTTTGGCATGAAGAATTCCCTCTATATTCTGGCCATATATTCTGACGGTGTGAATGCCATGATACTGCTAATATCAGCTGTTTTTCAACCCTCTGTATGGTGCCGGATCACCTCGAACCGCTCCAGCACGACGGGATCATCCTTGTCAATGCCGCCCTTGCGCATCGCGATAGAGACCTGCTGTTCCGGTGTGTCGACGCCATCCAGATCAGGCAGCAGAAGGCCGCGGCGCGCACCGCTTGTCACAATAACGCCGTATCTTTTGACATCCAGTTCATCGATGCTGCCGATCCGCTCCGGCTCTCCGAGCACATCGACGCTGACATCCAGCCACTTCAGTTCGTCCGGGGTAATCGCTTCAAAACGCGGATCCTGCGTCGACGCACTTATCGCGTTGCGGATGATCTCTTCCGCGATACTGCCGGTCGTCGGCAGAATGGTCCCGATACATCCCCGGAGCCGGTCATGCTTATGAATCGAGACGAATACGCCTGCGCGGCGCGTCTTCATGTCCGCCGGAAGTCCTTCCGGCACGCGGATCTTCTGCCGCTTCAGAATATAGGATTCCAGCGACTGACGGGCAAGACGGACATATGGGTCTTCTGCATCCCGCTGCCGCGTGATGGCTTCTTCTGTCTTCTCCAAATAGCGGTCAAGGAATTTGCGGTCATCTTTTGACGCTTTTTGTGACAGTTTTTGCTCTGCCGGTCGGGATGCCTCTTTCTCTGCCGGCCCGGATGCCTCTTTTCCCGCCGATCCGGGCATCCAGCCCGAATCTGTGAGCGGATGGAAGGTACAGATTCCATACCCGACCCCTGTCACATCCTCGTGTGACAGCTGCTTTGCCGCAACTTCCATGCCGTCAAGCGCGCCGGCCATAATCACAAACGAGCGGTGTCCGCACTCTGCAGCCTTATCGCAGAAGGATTCGGTGAAATCAAACAATTCACCAAAAGCCGCTCTGGCGCAGACATCCATGATCCGCGCGTCATACTGCGGGCCCTCCGGCGCGTATCCATAAGGACCATAGTCCTGCAGCTTATGTGAGAGATCGCCGCTTGCCACCAACACGGTGCGGCGGCCAAGTTCGTCCGCTGCCTGCCGGATCATCTGGCCGAGGCGGTAGTGATCTGTGAGCGGAAGCCCCGAGAGGGCGATGCGCAGGATGCGGAAATCATATTTTTCTTCCCGCCATACAGGCTGCTGTGCGCCGGACTGCTCCGAATCAGGATTTCCGGACTGCTGCATTTGCAGTTTCCGATACGCCTTCCGGATAAAATACAGCGGCACCATACAGCCGTGATCAAGCTGCGGGTCCTGCTCGCCGAGTGTCCCCGCGGGAAAGCTGTTTGCATCCGCAATCGCACAGATTTCTTCCCGCAGCTCAGTGTCGTATTCTTCATCGAACCGGACTTCCGGCACGCCGAACCGCACAAAGGAGCCGCCCGCCTTCTTTCCGGGCGAGATATGAAAATAATCGGAATACATGATCGAATGCGGACTGGTTATGATGATCGTTTCCGGCCGGAGCTGCGCGATCTCATCCGCCACCGCTTCATAGGCACGCGTGGTTGTCTCAATCTGTTTCTCGCTGCCGCGTCCGATCTGCGGAACAATCATCGGCGGATGCGGAACCATATATGCTGCGATAATGCCCATGCTCTTCACTCCTTTCTCCGGGAGACAAGGAACAGCTCTCTGTCTCCTGTCTTCTCACGAAAACATTCTTCCCAGATTTGCGAGCGGTTCAACCGACTGCTGCAGATCCTTGATCGCCTGATTCAATGATTCGAAATCGATTCCGTTGATATTTTCGAGTGCCTGCTCCATGCCTTCTGCATTTTCTTCCAGGATTTTCCCGGCACTGTTAACGGTTGTGTTGGCATCTTCTACGGTTCTGTCAATGTTCTCCAGCGTTTTCTGTGCATTTCCCGCCAGGGTGTTCACTTCTTCGAGCGCCTGATCTGCATTTGCCGCCACGGACATCATTTTCGGCAGCATAACCAGCAGGGCGAGCACGATGCATGCAGCCAGAACGACATTGGCGATCATCATAATTCGCAGCATGCTGAACTGCTTCTTCTCAACTTCCAGTAACTTCTGTGTCAGATCGGTGTTTCCAGATATTGCGCTGCTATTTTCTCTCTGTTCCATGTGATTTGCCCCCTCTTACAATCAACAGGAGACAGGGGACGGTTCTCTGTCTCCTTTTTCAGTCTTTTCTGATCTTCTTCCTGTAATTTCCCGGTGTGCTCTCGAAATATTTCCGGAACACTTTGCCAAAATAAGCACTGTCCGAAAAGCCTGTGCTGACAGCGACTTCTGTGACCGTAAGGTCTGTTGTCTCAAGCAGCTCGCGCGCCTTATCGAGCCGGTACTCATTCAGATAGTCGAACGGCGCCTTGTCCAGCGATTTTTTGAAGGTACGCAGGGCCTCGCGCTCGCTGATGTTCGCGCTGGCGGCGATGTCCTCGAGGGTGATTTTCTCCGCATAATGTGTGTAAATATACTGCAGCATGTAACGGATGCGGTCCTTGTTGCGCAGGGAATCGGCCGGACGGCTGTTCAGCTGTGTCTCGATCTCCTTGATCAGCTGCAGCCAGATCTCCGAGAGAAGGTTTCGGATCTGCAGCTCTGTATTCTCCTGCTCGTACAGCTTCTGAACCTTCGGAAGGGCTTTGCAGATCTTTTTGCCATATTCGGTCTCGGATGTAATCCGGATCATCTTGATCTGCCGGTTTGTAAGGACCGGCTTGATATATTTTTTATCGATAATACTCTGAAAATGTCCGCTGATCAGAGCGGGATGAAATACGAACGTGATAACATTCGTATCTTCCGTCCTGTCCACGGCCTCGGACATCTCCATGATATTGGTATTGGTAAAACAGGCTTCGCCGGCATGGAGAAGGAACTCATCTTTTTCTGTGCGCAGCCTGAGTACGCCACTTTCAATATACTTGAATTCCACTTCTTCGTGCCAGTGCCACGGCACATCCAGCTTCGCCATATTGATGCGCCGCACCACAAGCGGAAACTCCGAATTCATACCGGAAATATTCTCAAGCTGATTGTCATTTGTAATGATGGAAAACATAAGGATCCTCCGACATTTTTCGCTTCATGATAGTTGCTGCACGCCAGCCACATGCGCTGCCAATTATTTGTTCTCATTATATCGCTCAATAATATACCTGACAACGCAAAAACCCGCCGGGCGCTTTTGGCTCCGGCGGATTTCCGCATCTTTTCATTTTCATTTGTCCGGGGGGACGGGCAAATTTGAGAAGGTATTAAGGTATCGGATAAAGATGTTAAGCGATTTTTTCTGGTTTGTGGTGATTGCAGCTGGCAGTATGTGGTGTCTTCAGCGCATGTCCGGAAGTTCTGTCATCTGCGGCTTTGAGAGCTCATAGACATGGTCTGCGATTGCGATTGCTGCTGCGAAAACTGCGAGGGTGATGAATGTTGTTGTCATTGTGAACTCCTTTCTGCAGTGCTTTCCCGGGCCTGCTCCGAACTGTGTGATTTTTCTTTTATGGCACCGGCTTTTCCTGTGTTTTTGTTTGCCGTGCCGTTGTTTGTTTTGTTGATCTTATAATAACGGATCCCGGGGTTTTGCAAAATAAATCACACGCCGCAAAACATGAAAATAACGCCATTTCCGACTTCGAAATAGTCAAATGGCGCCATGATTATTTGCTAATGAATTTCTGCAAAAACAGATATTGTTTTTCCCTGTTTCCAGATTTACAATAGGAACGTTGGTTATAGATATGACACACTGCATCACGTATATGCAGCTCTCTGACGGAGGAAACTTTACCGTTATGGCAGACACAAATCAAACATCCGGCACAACGCCGAAACAATCTTTCTTCGCCTCTCTGAACCGCAATGACCGGTTCATGATCGGCAACCTGTTTTTCCTGTATCTGATTCAGGGTATCTTTGTCATCATGATCGGATCGATCCTTCCGATGATCAAAGAGGAATACGGACTGAGCTATCAGATTGGCGGATATCTGATTTCCGCACATTCTACCGGCAATATTGTTGCCGGACTGTTCGCCGGTCTGATCCCGCTTTTTATCGGCATCAAGAATTCGCTGATGATCCTGAACCTGCTGCCGTTTATTGGCTTCGCGATTACGCTGGTCACCGGCAATCCACTGCTGCTGATCTTTGCGTTGCTGCTCACCGGTCTCGGCCGCGGCTCGATCAGCAATTACAATAATCAGGCTGTCAGCACACTCTCCGGCGGCTCTTCCGCGCCGCTGAATGCACTGCATGGCTTCTTCGCAATCGGCGCTGTCTCTGCACCGCTGATTACGCTGGTCTGCACCCGGAACAATCCGTCCGGATGGCGGCTCACGGTTTACCTGATCATTTGCCTGGGTGTGATTTCCGTCATTACATCTGCATTCATGAAAATGGACAGCGTCACCTACAGCCGCTCGGAGAAGGGCGGAAATTCATTTGGATTCATGAAGGAAAAGCCCTACTGGTACTCCATCGCAATTATGTTCCTGTACCAGTGTATCGAGGCATCCGTCATGGGCTGGATGGTCACGTACTATGAAGAGAGCGGCGTGCTCGCATCGAGTTCTGCACAGCTGCTGACATCGCTGCTGTGGATCACGATCCTGATCGGCCGTTTCGGCTGCAGCGCGATCGGCGGACGGACGTCATCCGTGACAATTATCCGCGCACTGACCACCGGCATTCTTGTATTTCTGGGTGTCGTCCTGCTCGCAAACCGTCTGCCGCTGATGCTGATCGGAACGATCGGCCTGGGATTGTCTCTGTCCGGCATGTATGGGACGACTGTTGCAAATGCCGGGGATGTTTTCGGCCGCTATCCGCTGGCCATGGGCATTTTCGTGACGCTTTCCGGCTTCGGTTCGATCATTACGCCGTCCATCATCGGAACCATCGCAGAGTCCACCGGCATCCGCGTCAGCATGCGCGTGCTGCTTGCGCCGGCCGTTGTGCTACTGATTTTCGCGGTATTCAACAAAGGGCCGCAAAAAAACCGCCCGTAAACACGCAAAAAACCCGCCGGCTTTTCACCATGTGAGGGAGCCGGCGGGTTTTTATATTATTCGTTCTGTTGTTCAATCGCAGTCTCCGACGGCACACATGCTGCCGGAAGATCAACTCATACCCTGAGTGAATTGTCACCCGTGAGGTTATTCATTCTCCAGTCAATACACCGCTGCAGATAGTGCACGTATGCCATATTTTTGCACATGCCTTTTCCGAGGGTATCGGAAATCTTTGCCACATCCATACCGTTGCAGAACGTTGTCTTCATAACGATGTTCAGAGCCGGAACGTCTGTGTCGTTGGCAATATAGGTGCCGATTCCAAATGCAACCTTCGCTCTGCCCTGGAAATAGCGTTTAATCTTGTCTGCCTTCTTGAAATTCAGACTGTCACTGAACAGCAGCGTCTTGGTCATCGGATCAATATCCAGTGATTTATAATGTTCGATCATCTTGTCGCCCCACTCATAGGGATCGCCGCTGTCGTGTCTGACACCGCTGAAAAGCGTCGCAAATGTCAGCTGGAAATCCTGCAGGAAGCAGTCGGTTGTGATGGCGTCTGTCAGCGCAGTTCCGTTCAGGACGCCGTATTCTTTGACCCATGCATCCAGTGCATACCAGTTGGAGTAAGCCGGGTTGTGCTTGTGATTGCCCTGCCCCACGCACATAATCCACTCATGCGCCATCGTGCCGATCGGCGTGATTCCGAATTTTTTCGCCAGATAGACATTGGAAGTTCCGACAAAGCGAGAATCCGGATACTGATGCGCATTCATTTCGTAAACGGCCAGCGCCTGCGCTTCTGCAGAAAGTCTCCGTCTTAATCCGAACTCCGAGAAGGAGCCGATATTGTATTCGCCGCTCTCAAGCTTCCGGATCTTCTCCGCCAGACGCTTCTTAAAGCTTTCCATGAGCTGATCATAATCATAGGCCATGCGGAAATACACTTCATTGACAATCGCCAGCACAGGAATTTCATACATGGAGGTGTTCAGCCAGGTGCCGCGTGTCTCGATCGTGAGGCCGCAGGGCGCGTCCGTTCCGATTGTAAAGTCTTCGTAACGGGGCGACCAGAGCCGCAGGAAATCGCAGTAAGAACCTTTGATCCATTTGATGTGGTCCAGATAATCCAGTTCCTCTTCCGTGAAACGAAGTTCGCAGTACATACCGATCTGGCGTTTAATCTCCTCCACCATCTCCGGTGTGAAATGTACATCCGTGTTCCGGCACTTAAACGTCCAGGTGGTCTTAAATCCGCTGAACTGATGATAGATCGCCTGTCCCATTGAAAACTTATAGGCGTCTGTTTCAAGTAAGCTGGTGATAATCGGTTCCATGATTCTTCTCTCTTTCTGTTAAAGTGATCTTTTTTCACTGAGCATAATGGGTGCTCATTTTTCTATATTACCTTATTTCTGTGAAAAAAGCACCTGTTTTCAACGACAGTCTCTGTCTGTGCACCGCCGCCTGTAAAATGTCAGTTTCCATTAAGTTCTTCTTCTGCACGCCGCACAGCCCGCGTGCGTTCAGAGATCGCAATTTACGCATCTCACGCGCCCAGCAGATTCATCTTCTGCATTGCCAGATACAGGCCGTCTGCCTCCAACGGCTCCGCGACGATGTCTGCGCTGGCTTTGACAGCGTCAGGCGAATCCCCCATCGCCACACCGGTGCCCGCAAATGTAAGCATCTCGATATCGTTGTAACCATCGCCGAATGCGGCCGTCTCTTCACGCGGCAGTCCCAGATAATCCATCACGGTCTGAATGCCGGTTGCCTTGGTAATGCCTGCCTGTGTGATCTCGCCGCTGTATGGATTCGGCTTGTTGAAGCTGGACGGGTTGACCTTCAGCGCCGGCCCGAGTTTTTCACGCATGGTTTCGTGGTCAAATATTGCTCTCTCATACATCATACTCAGAACCGCATCACCCTCCGCGGCAACTTCGGACGTTGGTGTATCCCCGGTCTGAACACAGTCGCCAAACAGTTTTTCCACCGCTGCGACTGAAAAGGAACCCTTCGCGGCAAGTGCCTCGATTATCTCGCGGTACATGCTTTTTGCGATGTAGTTATATTTTTTCCCCTGCAGCACGAAAGGAATCCGATGCTCCAGGAACAGATCGGCCGACCGCCGGACGATGTCCTCCGCAATCGGCTGCAGACAGATCTCCTTCCCATGATAGTACACGTTCGCGCATGCCGACGCGACGATCCCGTCCAACGTCTCCGTCTTCAGCCATCCCGGAACCTGCAGCACACTGCGTCCGGTGCAGATGAACAGCTGATGGCCTGCCTGCTTCGCCGCTGCGAGCGCCGTCTGCGTCGACGGCAGCAGTTCCATTTTCCCGAATCCGACCAGTGTGCCGTCAATATCAAAAAAACATATCATTGTAGTGCTTCTCCTTTATGTCTGTTTTTTTCACGGATAGCGGAAATACTGCAGCACCTCGTCCATGATCTGCCGCCGCTTTCTGTCTGCCCGGCGCCGCGCCTCCAGCTCGCGCTCCTCCGGTTCGGGCATCTCCCAGTCGAAGACATTTTCCTCTTCATAAGACCTGTCGGATAAATCCGGACCCGCTGCCC
>JAFUCM010000092.1 GCA_017459675.1 Eubacterium sp. | reverse complement strand
GGTGTTGTCCAGCTGATTGGTCGCATTCTGGAATCTCAGGTTGAAGAGTTCCTTCTTTGCAGCTACCAGCTCACTCTGGAGTTCTGCTGCTGATTTCGCTCTCAGATCTTCTACATATGCTTTTGTTTTCATTCTGTATCACCGCCTTCTGAAATCTCGCGGCCGACGATCTTGCATTTGCACGGCAGTTTGTGCATCGCCAGACGAAGTGCCTCACGAGCAGTCTCTTCCGGAACACCTGCAACCTCAAAGAGAACGCGGCCCGGCTTAACGACAGCTACCCAATATTCTACTGTACCTTTACCGGAACCCATACGTGTCTCAGCCGGTTTTGCTGTGACGGGCTTATCCGGGAAGATTTTGATCCAGACCTTACCGCCACGCTTAATGTAACGGGTCATAGCGACACGGGCTGCCTCGATCTGGTTGGAGCGGATCCAGCACGGCTCCTGCGCCTGCAGGCCCCACTCACCGTAAGATACTGTATTTCCTCTTAACGCCTTGCCTCTCATCGTTCCGCGGAACTGTTTACGACGTTTTACTCTCTTTGGCATTAACATGATTATTTGTCACTCCCTTCCTTCGATGCTCTGGACGGAAGAATTTCTCCCTTGTAGATCCATGCTTTTACGCCGACCTTGCCATAGGTTGTGTTTGCCTCAGCAAAGCCGTAATCGATATCCGCACGAAGTGTCTGAAGCGGAATGGTTCCTTCGCTGTAGAACTCTGTCCGGGCGATATCTGCGCCGCCGAGACGGCCGGATACTGCAGTCTTGATACCTTCTGCACCGGAGCGCATGGTTCTCTGCATAACAGATTTCATAGCACGGCGGAAAGAAATACGGTTTTCCAGCTGCTGTGCGATGTTCTCAGCGACAAGCTGTGCATCGAGATCCGGCTTCTTGACTTCCTTGATATCAACGATCAGCTTCTTGTCTGTGAACTGTGTGAGCTCTTTCTTGACCTTCTCGATCTCAGCGCCGCCCTTGCCGATTACGAAGCCCGGCTTGGAGGTGAAGATTGTGATTCTGACGCGGTCAGATGCACGCTCGATCTCAACATCAGAGATGCCTGCGCTGTAGAGTCTCTTCTTCAGATATTTTCTGATATTGTAATCTTCTACCAGATAATCCGCGAAGTCTCCGCCTTCCGCGTACCATTTGGAGCTCCAGTCTTTGATAATACCGACTCTTAAGCCGTGTGGATTAACTTTCTGTCCCATTCTTCGCGAACCTCCTTATTTCTCATCCAGGACGACAGTGATGTGGCTCATACGCTTCTCGATACGATAAGCTCTGCCCTGTGCCCGCGGACGGATTCTCTTCATTGTCGGCGCCTTATTTGCATAGCACTCTGCGACATACAGATTGGATCTGGAAAGTCCGTTATTGTTCTCTGCATTCGCGACAGCTGATTCCAGAAGCTTCTTGATGACGGAAGATGCATAACGCGGATTGTAGGTCAGGATACCGAGAGCACTCTCGACATCTTTGCCGCGGATCGCATCCAGTACGAAGCAAGCTTTCTGCACAGACATTCTTGCGTAAGAAAGCTTTGCAGAAGGTCTGGTATCTTTATTTTCATTTCTTTCTCTTTTGATCTGGCTTCTATGTCCTTTTGCCATTACCTTTTGCCTCCTTTCGCTCTAAACGCGTTTAGCGTGACCGCTTCTCGTCTTTGCCGTGACCTCTGTAGGTTCTGGTTGCTACAAACTCGCCGAGCTTATGGCCGACCATATCCTCTGTCACATATACCGGAACATGCTTTCTGCCGTCATGAACAGCAATTGTATGTCCGACGAAGGACGGGAAAATCGTAGAGCGGCGGGACCATGTCTTGATGACGGTCTTATTGTCAGATGCATTTGCTGCATCGATTTTCTTCAGTAAGCTCTTATCAGCAAACGGGCCTTTTTTCAATGAACGAGCCATTGCTTAAACCTCCTTAATATTCTTTACTTACCGTTTCTTCTGCGAACGATTAATTTATCGGACTGTTTATTTTTCTTTCTGGTCTTCAGACCCATTGCCGGTTTGCCCCACGGTGTGGACGGACCCGGACGTCCGATCGGAGCGCGGCCCTCACCGCCGCCATGCGGATGGTCATTCGGGTTCATAACAGAACCGCGGACTGTCGGACGGAATCCCATGTGACGGACACGGCCTGCTTTACCGATGTTGATCAGGTTGTGATCACCGTTGCCGATTGTGCCGATGGAAGCGCGGCAGTTAATCGGAACCATTCTCATCTCGCCGGACGGAAGACGAAGTGTTGCGTACTTGCCTTCTTTTGCCATCAGCTGTGCGCCTGTTCCTGCGGAACGGACCATCTGGCCGCCCTTGCCCGGATGCATCTCGATGTTGTGTACAACAGTACCGATCGGGATATTTGCCAGCGGCAGGCAGTTGCCCGGACGGATTTCTGCGTTCGGTCCGTTGAGGATTGTCATGCCGACCTTCAGGCCTTCCGGTGCGAGAATGTAGGACTTCTCACCATCTGCATATGTGATCAGCGCGATGTTTGCGGTACGGTTCGGATCATACTCGATGGTCTTGACCGTTGCCGGGATATCATCTTTGAAGCGCTTGAAATCTACGAGTCTGTATTTTCTGCGGGTGCCGCCGCCGCGGTGTCTGACTGTGATCTTACCCTGGTTATTGCGGCCTGAATTCTTCTTCAGTGTAACGACCAGTGACTTCTCCGGCTTATTTGTTGTGATCTCAGAGAAATCGGAGCCGGTCATATGTCTTCTGGACGGTGTATATGGGTTATATGTTTTAATTCCCATTACGGTTTGCTCCTTTCAATGTCGATGTTATTGTCGCACGTCCCCGTGCATATACTCTCTTCGTACGGTCTGCTTTACAGTCCTTCGAAGATCTCAATGTCCTTGCTGTCCGGTGTCAGTGTAACGACCGCTTTCTTTCTCTTTGCAGTCATACCGAATACCATGCCGCGGCGTTTCTGCTTGCCGACGAGGTTCATGGTGTTGACATTCTGGACCTTAACGCCGTCGAACATTTTCTCGACTGCGTCCTTGATCATGGTTTTATTTGCTTCCGGATGGACATAGAACGCATATTTCTTCTCTGCCATCTGGTTCATGCTCTTCTCTGTAACGATCGGCTTCTGGATGACGTCATAGTACTGAATGTTTGCCATTATGCGTACACCTCCTCGATTGCTGCAACGCTGCTCTTGGTAGCGATTACAGTGTTATACTTCAGGATATCGAACACATTGATTGTGCCGACGGAAGCAGTCTGTACGTCCGGGATGTTGCGGGCTGACAGCTGAACGTTGTCGCTGTCGTCTGCGATGACGACCAGTGCCTTGCTGACATTCAGGTTGTCCAGAACCTTCTGCATCTCTTTTGTCTTAATCTCTGCAAGCTTCAGCTCGTCGAGAACGATGAACTTGTTCTCCTGTACGCGGCTGGTCAGTGCAGACTTAAGTGCCAGTCTCTTTTCTTTCTTGTTCATCTTCTGAGAGTAATCTCTCGGTGTCGGTGCAAATACAACACCGCCGCCTGTCCACTGCGGCGCACGGATGGAACCCTGGCGCGCATGGCCTGTGCCCTTCTGTCTCCACGGCTTTCTTCCGCCGCCGGAAACCTCTGAACGGGTCTTTGCTTTCTGTGTACCCTGCCGGCTGTTCGCAAGCTGCTGAACAACGGCTCTGTGCATGAGATTTTCTTTGATCTCTACGCCGAACACTGCATCGGAAAGTTCGATGGTGCCGACTTCCTTGCCTTCCATATTATAGAGTGCTACGTTCGCCATTTATTCTTCCTCCTTTCCGATTCCGCTCAGGCCTTAACGCTCTCTTTGATCGTTACAAGACCCTTCTTCGGTCCCGGAACAGAACCCTTAACCAGCAACAGATTGTTCTCAGCGTCAACGCGGACGATCTCAAGATTCTGGACTGTTACTTTAACATGTCCCATCTGTCCCGGCATCTTCTTTCCTCTGAATACCTTGTTCGGATTTGCACTGGATCCGTTGGAACCTGCATGACGATGGTACTTGGAACCATGGGTCATCGGTCCTCTGTGCTGTCCGTGACGCTTGATTGCGCCCTGGAATCCTTTACCTTTGCTGATTGCAGTTGCGTCTACCTTGTCGCCGACTGCAAAGATGTCAGCCTTGATTTCCTGCTGAACTGCGTAGTCAGCTGCGTTCTCAAAACGGAACTCCTGGAGATATCTCTTATAGGAAACTTCTGCTTTATCGAAGTGACCCTTCTCCGGGTTGTTCAGCAGCTTCTCGCGGATATCATCAAATCCGACCTGAACTGCGCTGTAGCCGTCGTTCTCTTCGGTCTTGATCTGTGTGACGACACACGGACCTGCCTGCAGAACGGTGACCGGTGTCAGCAGTCCGCTCTCATCGAAAATCTGTGTCATACCGATTTTCTTTGCCATGATTGCTTTTTTCATTTTTCGATTTCCTCCTGTTTTTCTACAGCGGAGCACCCGTAAATGGGATTTGGATGCTCATTCTAGAGAACAGATTATTCTGAACTCATGATTGAACCGGTCCGGAACACAGGATCCTTTCCGGTCAATTACCTTAATGAAATTATTTCATCTTCATCTTGATATCGATGTAGACGCCGGCCGGCATCTCCAGTCTGGAGAGTGCATCAACCGTTTTCTGGGTCGGTGTGATGATGTCGATCAGACGCTTGTGGGTGCGCTGTTCAAACTGCTCACGGGAATCTTTGTACTTGTGAACCGCACGCAGAATCGTCACAACCTCTTTCTTTGTCGGAAGCGGAACCGGGCCGCTGACCGCTGAACCTGTCTTCCGGACTGTCTCGATGATCTTTGCTGCAGATGTGTCTACGAGCTGATGATCATACGCCTTCAATGTGATTCTCATTACCTGATTTGCCATAAAAAAAGTCGCCTCCTTTTCGCACTTTTGTTTCTAAGTACGACAAGCGGTGACTGTACACTTCTCCGTGTGTGTCCTGTTTTGCTCCATTCTGCTTCCGCAGAACCACACGTTGTTTCCACACTTAAGGTGGACGTTTTCTATTGTACAGTGACTTGTCGCCAGTTTCGTGAACAAGGCATTCGCTCCACGGAAAAACCTGCCTCCATACGGCAAATATATGTCGGCAGCAACCTCTCGCTTCAACGCTATCATTGCCACAGGGTCTTAGTATAAAGGAAATGCACAAAAAAAGCAAGGCTTTTTTGTGCATTTCCGAGAAATTTTATTTAGCTTGATAAATCGGGGTTTGTCGAAGAGGACGGCATCGTCAAACATATTTCTCCTCTCGGACCGTTCGCACTCCGGTCCTCACGCAGCGGTACTAAACTCACACTTCGCCAAGGCTCGTGTTCGTTAAGTGCCGGCGTTGCGGATGTCCGGAGGAGAAATTGTTTGTCTCAGCCTGTTCTTCGACAAACCCCG
>JAFUCM010000091.1 GCA_017459675.1 Eubacterium sp. | reverse complement strand
TTAATATTTTAATACATTAATGCATTTTGAAAGGAGAATAATTACATGAAAATTGACGCACTCTACATGTCCCGTGAAAAACAGACAGAGATCCGTACGATCTCGATCGATCCTCCGGTGGCGGGCGCAATTCAGGTAAAGGTTGCCGCGTGTGGTGTGTGCGCATGGGATTCGTTTCTGTTCAGAGGCAGAGATCTGCTGAGTCCGTTCCCGTTTGCATTTGGCCATGAGGCGGTCGGAATTGTCACCGCAGTCGGTGAAGGTGTCACGAAGTTTGCAGAGGGAGACAAGGTTTTTTGTATTGAGAACACACTGATGCCGGAGATGGCTCAGTTTATTAATATTCCCGCAGAGCGCGCGGGACATTTGCCCGATATTTCAGAAGAAGAATTTCCTTACTATGTGGAGGAACCGGCGGCCTGTGTGGTGAGCGGAATGGATATGGTGCCGGCCCGCCCGGGGGATTCTATGGCGCTTGTCGGGGCCGGATATATGGGCATTCTGAATGTTCAGCTTTATCATCACAGCCCGATCGGGAAACTGGTATGCTTCGACATCGATGAGCGCCGTCTTGCACTGGCAAAGAAATACGGCGCGGATGAAGTATATCTGTCAAATACGGAGGAAGGTCAGGAAGCGCTGAACCGGTATGCGGACAGCATGGATCTGGTAGTCGAGTGCTCCGGTTCTCAGCCCGGGCTGGATTCGGCAATGTCCCTGGTGAAACAGGGAGGAAACGTATCGAATTTCGCGTGGCACCGCGGTATCCGTACCGTGAACGGGACACCGTGGCATCTGAAGGGCGTGGCGATCGTCAATACATCTGACGGACGTAATCTGCATTTCCCGGATGAGGTTGACCGGACAGCCGCTCTCGTTCGGCGGGGCGTTTTCGAGCAGCATGAGCTGGTAACGCATGTAATGCCCTACACGGATGCACAGAAGATGTTTGAGATTGCGGATGTGAAGGCGGAAGGATATATTAAAGGCGTTTTGACATTTTGAAGATCGGAGAGGTGTCCCATGAAGAAGATGAAAATCGGTATCGTCGGATGCGGCGATATCAGCGGTATTTATATGAAAAATCTGCAGACGGCATTTGCGGACCGGGCAGAGGTCATTGCGGTTGCTGCGCGAACCATGTCGAACGTGGAGAAAAAGGCAGCGCAGTACGGAATTCCGAAGGCGCTGACAGTCGATGAACTGATGGCGGATCCGGATATTGAGCTGGTTTTAAATTTGACGATTCCGGCTGCGCACTATGAGATTAATAAGAAGGCTTTACTGGTCGGGAAACATGTTTACAGCGAGAAGCCGCTGGCAATTGAGCTGGAAGACGGGCAGGAACTGCTTGCGCTGGCAGCCGAAAAGGGTCTTATGATCGGCTGCGCTCCGGATACCGTGATGGGCGGCGCGCTGCAGTTGTGCCGGCATCTGATTGAGGAAAGCGCGATCGGAAAACCGCTGTCCGCTGAAGTTACGCTGCATAAGCACGGCCCGGAAAGTGAACATCCCGCGCCGGCTTTTCTGTATCAGCATGGCGCCGGCCCGGTCTTTGACTACGGCCCGTATTATCTGTCAGCGCTGGTTTCCCTTCTGGGACCGGTCAGAGAAGTGTGCACCATGTCCGGAAAGGGCTTTGAGACTCGTACCTGCACGGTTCCGGGTCCGAACGAGGGAGTCTCTTTCCCGGTAGAAGTGCCGACGCACGTGACGGGAACAGCGCTGCTTGAGAGCGGAGCGCTGGCAACGATTACCTTCAGTTTTGACCGGTGGACAACGCGTGAAGACCGGATGGTGATCTATGGGACGGAAGGAACACTGTATCTGGGCAATCCGGATCAGTTCGGTGACACAGTTCGCTTAATGAAAGCCGATGAGAGTGAGCCGTCTGTCGTGCAAAACGAGCTTGCATTCAACGAAAACAGCCGTGGACTGGGTGTCTGGGATATGATCGGCGCCATCGAAGATGGAAGAAAGCCGGTTGCAAGCGGCACAATTGCGCTGCACGTCCTGGAAATCATGCATGCGCTGATCCGGAGCGGAGAAGAGAAGCGATTTGTTAAAATCGAATCCGCGTGCAGCCAGCCTCCGGTATTTCAGAAGGGATGACAAAGAACCGTCCCTTGTCACCACTTGTCACCATGAGAATAGAAGGAGTAATAAAACGTGATCGAATTAAATGGACTGACCGCTGTCGTGACCGGCGGCAACGGTATGGGAAGAAGCATCTGCAGGGCCTATGCAGCGGCTGGCGCCAATGTTGTGATTGCGGATATCCGTAGTAAATCGCGATCTCCGATCGCGCGCGAGCTGCGCAACGCATGAAGTGCGTCTTCCTCTGCGAAGCTCTGCGATCCGCCGGATGCTCAATCTTCAATACAGGCTTTAGACCCATGTTGAAGACAAGTTTGTTTTTACGCATTCCTCTCATGAAGTCACGAGAATCCTGTGTTGAAGATTGAAGAGAACCGCAGGATGCATGCGGAACAAAACACCGCAGTTCCTGTCATCTCCATGTCACTTTTGCGGATTTCTCCATCCGCCATACCCGGGGCGTAACACCCTTGGCATCCCGAAATGCCTGTACAAAGTAGCTGGTATCGCCGAAGCCGCAGGCTTCTCCGATATCGGCTATTTTTTGCTTTATAGGAAATTCCTCCTTCGGAGGAATCCTGAATAAAAACGCCCGGGCAAGACCGGGCGCGCA
>JAFUCM010000028.1 GCA_017459675.1 Eubacterium sp. | reverse complement strand
GCTGGTTGTTCCGACAGAATCGCCGACTTCCATTGCAGAGAGCATTGCCTCGATTCTCTTGCGCTCTTTGTTCTGCGGGCGAATCATCATGAAATACATAATGGCAACGAGTGCCACCATGAGAATTACCATACTTCCCATTCCGCCGCCGCTGGCTGAACCACTTGCTAAAATCATCTTAAATTCCTCCATGTCAATACGAAATCAGGCCTGTTTTCAGGCATCTAAACTATCATACACAATTCGGGCGGCATGGTCAAGAGTCTTATCATTCTGCCTCTCCGAGCATCTCCAGGCGCTCTTTCCGGAATGCCTCAAAATATCCGCCGCGGATCGCATCCCGGATCTCTTCCAGGAGATGATTATAGAAAAACAGATTGTGCAGCACGCAGAACCGCATGCCTAGCATTTCTTTTGCCTTCAGCAGGTGGCGGATGTACGCGCGGCTGTACCGTCTGCAGACCGGACACTGGCATCCTTCCTCGATTGGACGCATGTCCGTCTCGAACTTCGCATTGAACAGATTCAGATGTCCGTTTCTGGTATAGACATGGCCGTGCCGGCCGTTGCGGCTCGGGTAGACACAGTCGAAGAAATCAACACCTCTGGCGACCGACTCAATGATGTTTGCCGGCGTTCCGACACCCATCAGGTAGGTCGGCTTGCTGCGCGGCAGTTCCGGCACAACGTGATCGAGTATGTCATACATTTCCTCGTGCGTCTCTCCGACCGCCAGGCCGCCCACCGCATAGCCATCGAGATCCAGCTCACTGATCTGCCGCGCGTGCTCCTTCCGGATGTCCGGATAGATCGCGCCCTGATTGATGCCGAACAGCAGCTGTTCTTTGTTAATCGTATCTTCGCGGGCATTCAGTTCTGCCATTTTATTTTTGCAGCGCACCAGCCAGCGGGTCGTGCGGTCCACGGATTTCTGCACATAATCACGGTCCGCCATGCTCGAGGGACACTCGTCGAATGCCATTGCAATCGTGGACCCCAGATTGGACTGGATCTGCATGCTCTCCTCCGGTCCCATGAAAATCTTGTGACCGTCAATATGGGAGCGGAAGCTGACGCCCTCTTCTGTGATCTGGCGCAGCTCCGCCAGAGAGAACACCTGAAATCCGCCGGAATCCGTCAGGATCGGCTTGTCCCACGACATAAAGCGATGCAGTCCGGCGAGCTGCTTCACGATCTCATCGCCCGGCCGCAGATGCAGATGATAGGTATTGGACAGCTGCACCTGTGTCCCGATCGCCTCGAGATCCTCTGTGGAAACCGCGCCTTTGATCGCCGCGACCGTTCCCACATTCATGAATACCGGCGTCTGTACCGTGCCATGAACGGTCTTAAATTCCGCGCTCTTGGCGCGGCCGTCTTCTGCTATGATTTTGTAGTCTGCCATGATATGTTTCGTCCTGTCGATTTTTATTTGATACGCCCGGTGTATCAATAGTGGAATGTGAAATATACATCACCGGCCCATTTATGCGTGCAGATGCTTCACAAGGCACTTTATACATGCAGATGCTTCACAGGGCACTTTATGCGCCATATACCAGCATCCCACGCATCTTAACCAGATTGGATTTGCCGAGTTTCATCCAACCAGTCTTTCCACCGCTCTTAACCTGTACATAGATGTTCTTCTTTACCACTGCCGCCTTTTTGATTGTGAACTTCTTATTAGCAGCGATTTTAAAGCCGGCCTTTTTGGAGGAACCCGCCTTTTTGTACACGGTAACTGATTTTTTCGCCGTGAACTCCTGATACTTCGTACCGGTCTTCATGTCCAAAAGCAGGAACGATGTTTTCCCGGCTTTTTCGGTCAGCTTGAATTTTCCGCCGATGTATTTCATCTGCAGGTTATTGATTTTGAAATAGCCCAGACTCTTTGTATACAGGGAGGCATTCAGATAAAGCTTCTTTCCCTTGACATTCGAGACCGTTATCATATCATAACCGTCTGCTGTTGTGATAAATTTATTTTTTTCCAGCAGTTTTTTATTCAGTAATTTACTGTAATCGACTGCCTTCTTCAGCTTTCCGCCTGATACAAGATAAAGGCCACATTTTGAAATATTATTTGTATAATCTTCTTCATTCAGCTCGATGTAGCTTTTTCCTGCGACCTTAACAATCTTCGCACTGGCTGTCGCATTTGACCTGTTCCATGTTTTCAGCACCTGATCATTGACCTTCAATGTGATTGCAGTATCCGTCACATCCATCGCAACCACGTCCTTTGCGCCGTCTCCGGTAACATCCAGCTGGCTGTAAGCATCACTTCCGAAGTCAACACTTTCGTCACACAGCGTGACAACGCCGCCAGCATTTGATGCAGCAAATACCGGAACGATTCCGGTTAACAACAGCAGCGCCAGAGACAAAAACAGTCCTGACAAGATCTTCTTCATTTCTGAACCTCCTATCCTTCTGATCAAATGATTCGTTTACATGAATCTTTGCATGAATAAATCAATTATATCAAGGGGGATTCCAGAAAACAAGAAGACCCGCAGGACTGTGTTGTTACGGCACCAGCTGGCCTCTGCGGCCGGATGTTACGGCACCAGCTCTCCTTCTTTGAGTACCGGCGGAATCTCGAAGGTCGTCTCGAAATTTTGGCGGAACCCGGTTCTGGAGGACTCGTAGATTTTCTCCATCAGCTCGAGTTCGTGCAGTGCCATCTCTCCGCCGGCTCTGACCGGACGGTTCTCTTCGAGTGCCATCAGCAGATCGATCAGACCGATTCCGCGGGAATTGTATGCATGTGTCGTGGAGGTAAACGGCCTGTTATTTTCGATGACAATTGCCTGCCGGGAGGTCTCCTCTTCCGGACGGGGCAGCGAGCACCAGCGGGTATTTTCCATGGTGCGCAGCAGGATCTCGCCGCCGAACAGATTCGGCCCGTCATAAGGATCCGGATCCGGCATGCTGAGAGTCCCCTTTGTACCATAGAGTTCCAGCCGCGGAAGCATGGTCTCGACCGTATCAAAACTCAGGATCAGCGTTGCAATGGCGCCGCTCTGGTATTCCAGCAGAACCGTCGCATGCGTATCCACCTCGACGGGGATTTTCTGCCCCTTGCGCGGTCCGATCAGAAGTTCCCGCTCCGGCCAGGTTTTCTTCGTCATTGCCATACAGTATTTCACTGGACCCAGGAGTGCCGACAATGCGCGGTAATAATAAGGACCGATATCCATGACCGGGCCGGCGCCTTTCCGGTAATAGAAATCCGGATCTTCCTTGAAGGTCTCATGCCCGCGGCAGGTGATAAATGCAGATGCTGCCGTGATTTCGCCGATCGTGCCGGCCTCCACCAGTTCCCGCATCTTCTGGACACGGCTGCCAAGGAATGTGTCCGGCGCGCAACCGAGCAGGAGGTTTTTCTCTCTGGCGAGTGCAACCAGCTCTTTGCCTTCCGCAAATGTCGTGGCAAGCGGTTTCTCGCAGTAGACATGCTTGCCGTTCTCCAGTGCCATTTTGTTATAATATGCGTGGAACTCCGGGATCGTGATATTCAGAATCACATCGATCGCAGGATCCTGAATCATCGCTTCTGCCGTCTCATACGCCTTCTCAATCCCGTATTCTTCTGCTTTTTTCTTTGCATTTTCATAGTGGCGTGTTGCACAGCCTGCCAGCGTCACGATATCCGGGTACAGTTTCAGATTGTCGATATATGCGTGGCTGATGTCACCCACACCGACGATTCCCAGTCTGTAAGGTCTCATATGCTGCTCCTTTCTTTGAAGCGTGAGGCAACGGGGACGTTTCTCTCTGACTGTTATGAAGTGACCTTTGTCAAGAGGTGAATTTAGTCACCAGCAAACTTTTTCTTGACTGTCACATTTGTGTGACCTGTCAGCATCTGGAAGGAGCCCTGATTTTACAGTTCCCGGCATGTGGACTCTCTGTTTTGCGTGGATTGGTTAACGACAGGCTAATGGTTTCGCAGAGAGCTCTGCGATCTCATTGCGTGGATCACCTGGGTGCCAACAGAGGCAAAACACATATAGCTCAAACCTTGTAGTGATCACAGCTCCTTGCAGATACTGACAGATATTTAATTGTTATTGTTCTGGCAGCATGC
>JAFUCM010000090.1 GCA_017459675.1 Eubacterium sp. | reverse complement strand
TTCCGGATTTCTGTAGTCTGCCTCGGACGGCTGTGTAACCATCAGGCCGCCTGCCAGATCCTGTGCGAGACGTGCAATGTCATACGGGAATCTGGTGATGTTCTGTTTGCAGACATTTGCCAGAAGCAGGTCGATGAGGTATCCGCCGGACTTGGTCGGAGCACCCTGGGATGAGCATGCGATACCGCAGCTGTACAGGGTCTCATTCAGATGTACCATCTCGATCAGTTTATCTTTGACATGGGATGCCTTTGCGCAGCCTGCCATCTCAACTGCAACGGCTGTTGCACCGATCAGGACATCGCCGACACCGACTTTGCATCCGCCGTAGGACTGACGGTGGAATCCTGCGAAACGCTCTACGATCATGCCTGCAAATGCAACTTCGCCGTTGAGGTAGATGTTCTCGTTCGGGATAAATACGCGGTCGAAGATAACAAGGACTTCGTGTCCGCCGTATGTCTGATTGCCGACGTCAATGCTGTTGTACTCTTCCAGCTTTCTGGTATCGCAGGACTGACGTCCGTAGATCAGCGTGATGCCTTCTGCGTCTGTCGGGCAGGAGAAGCAGATTGCATAGTCTTCATCGCCTTCACGCATGGAAATGGTCGGCATAACCAGAACTTCATGAGAGTTTACATAGCCTGTCTGATGTGCCTTTGCACCTGTGACATAGACACCGTCCTCTGTACGCTCAACAACGTGCAGGAACAGATCCGGATCAGCCTGTTTGGAAGGAGCAAGACCTCTGTCGCCCTTGACGTCTGTCATAGCGCCGTCAACTGCCAGGTCCTCATCCTGTACACGTGTCAGGAACTTCAGGAAGTTCTCATGATACTTTGTGCCGCATGCCTCATCAATCTCATAGGTTGAGCTGTAAACAGCATTCATTGCGTCCATACCGACGCAGCGCTGGAAACAGGCACCGGTCTTCTGTCCGAGAAGACGCTGCATTTTAACCTTCTTGATCAGGTCATCTGTGCTCTGGTGAATGTTCGTGAAACGGTTGATCTTCTTACCTGTCAGGTGAGAAGTTGCAGTCATCAGATCATCGTATTCCGGATCCTCTGCCAGCTCATAGGTCAGTGCGAAGGAATTCAGAGACGGGCGGATGATCGGATCATCAACCGGATTCTCAACCTTTTTACCAAACATCCACAGGTTCAGATTCAGCTTTCTCAGGGACTCGATATATTGATCTTTTGTCATCATAACAGGGTTCTATCCTTTCTTAACGTGTTTGTGTTTTGCGCTGCCGTGCGTTCATTTAAACGCACAAACGCTGACCGACTGAAAACACAGTCAGCCAGCGTTTTACTTCATTTACTTTAGAAGCACTCGCGGTATACACGCATGGACAGTTCTTTTGTCCACGGCAGTACGTAAGAGTTGGTAATCAGTCTCTGCTGGTTAGCTTCTACAGAATCAGCAAATGCCTCGATGTCTTCTTCTTTGAATCCATACTCATGGAGCGGCTTCAGCGGAAGAACCTTCTCAAGCAGTTCATTCAGATACGGAATTGCATTTGCAACTTCGCAGCCTGTGATTCTTGCAACGAGCTCTTTGAAGCGCATGATTTCGCCGTCCGGATCCTTCTCATCGTAGATCTCAAGGATCTTGCCGAACAGAGCATAATTGGACTCACCGTGCGGTACATGATAGGTGCCGCCCAGCGGGAAGCTCATGCCGTGAACGGTAGCGCAGCCTGCCTTCAGGAATGCGATACCAGCCATGTTGGAAGCGGTAACGAACTCGTCCAGATATCCAAGACGTGCGTCCGGTCCGTCTTCGCCGATGCGGCGGAATCCTTCAAGGATCAGCTCCATAGCTCTTACAGAGTACATCTCAGATGTAAGGGTCTTTCTGTGCGGGGACAGGAAGGACTCTGTAGCATGGATCAGCGCGTCGATTGCAGATGTTGCAAACGGTCTGTACGGAAGGGTCTCAAGGAACTTCGGAATCATGACAACCTTGTTCGGGATGATATCGTCAGATACCAGACCAAGCTTTGTCTCGCCGCCTGTGAGAACGCCGTCTTTCTCGTCCTTAACGATTGCAACAGAAATGTTTGTAACCTCAGAGCCTGTACCACAGGTTGTCGGGATTGCAATAACTTCTTTCTCGTGGATAACCGGCTCTCTCTTGAAGTACATTTCATGTACAGAGCTCGGGCGCTTGCATCCGAGAAGTTTGCAGAGGTCCATGATTGCGCCGCCGCCGACTGCGATAACTCTGTCATAGGAATCGTACTTGATGTCTTCATACATCATCTCGATCATTTCCTCTGACGGCTCGAGCAGTCCGTACTTCTCCTGGAAGATGTACTGGCACGGAAGGTTGTAGGACTCCATGAACGGCTTATAGATGAACTCGTTTGTCAGAACGACGTCTCTCTCGCCAAGTCCGAACTCTTCTGCGAGCTGGCCGAAATCTGCCATCTTATAGATTGTCGGCGCAATGATGATTTCTCTCTTGTCAGCCTGTAATGCTTTGCTGAATGCATCCATAATCAATTTCTCCTTTGCTAAGAATGATTTTAAAAACGTCCATCTGTAATTATAACAGATGGACGTCAAATTGTGAACGCGAATTCAAAAGAATTATTGTGAAAATGTTGTCACTTTGAGAAGAAAATCCTAATTTTCTTGTTTCCGTATATCATTATGCAAACAGTTGTGCAAAACTGTAGTCAGATTCTTTTTTTCACACAACTGCGTTGATTCCTACATTTATGATCCGCCCGGGGTTCTTCTTAATCTTCCTGTGCCCGCCGCGCCAGCATCACATACTCGTCCGCATTTTCCCGGTTTCCCGCGATCTCATCTTCTGTCATCGGGCGTCTGACCTTGCAGGGGCTGCCGAATGCGATGTGTCCGTCCGGCACCTCCATGCCGCCCGGCACCATGGCGCCGGCTCCGATCATGCAGTCCTTTCCGATTTTTGCATCATTCAGAATAATCGCGCCCATGCCGATCACTGTGTTGTCGCCGACACTGCACCCGTGAAGAACCGCACCGTGTCCGATCGAGACACCGTCCCCGATCTGCATCGGATGTCCCTCATCGACATGCAGCACCGCATTATCCTGGATATTGCTTTCCGCTCCGATCACGATTCGGTCGGTATCCGCCCGGATCACTGCATTGTACCAGACACCGCTGTTTTTGCCGATGGTGACATTTCCGATGATGCGGCTGCCCGGTGCGAGATAGACACTTTTGTCAAGTTTACTCATTTTTCTCATGCTGTTCCTCCTGCATTGTTCCCTGTGCCTGTGCCGGCTCCCGGGTTGTTTCCTGCGCCGGCTCCTGCGTTGTATTAATAAACCGGTTTTGTTTTGCCCGTTCTTCCTCGGCGCGCCGTTTCAGATCTTCAAACATTTCCTTCTCGGCACGCTTCTTCTCCTTGCGTTCCTTACGTTTCCTGCGGGTTGCACGCAGGATAATCCATACAATCAGGCCGATAACCACGATCGCCGGAAGGAGATAAATCAGAGCAAAGAGGAAATCCTCCCAGAAGGACACGAATCCCTCCCATGCATTGATAAATGCTTTCTTAATCCGTGTTCCGAAGGAATCCCGGGGCGTCGGCTGGTTTGTGATCTTCTGCACTTCCTGCACGCTGAGTGTGACCGTCGAATACGCCACATCCATGTCCATCGCGTCGAGCTGTGTTTTGTACTGATTGAGCTGCCGCTGCACCTCGGTCAGACGCTCCTCGACAGCCATCATATCCTCGATGGTCTCTGCCTTATCCATCATCTCCAGCAGCCGCTTCTGTTCTGTCTCCAGCGATGTGATATATGTTTTTTTGTCATTGTATGTTCTGCTGATGTTCTCGGCAGACTGGGATTTGCTCATCACCTGTCCGTACTGGTCAAGCGAATCAACAAATGTTTCGTACTTTTCCGTCGGAATCCGGACTGTGAGATAGAGATTCCTGTTGTCAGAAGAAGAATTTGCACTTTCGTAATACCAGGAATAATTATTGTTGCTCTCCGTCTCGGACTGGATAATGCCGCCGCTGGTTCTGACCGCCTCTTTCAGCGCCCTGACGCTCTCATCGTACTCCAGTGTCTGGAGATCAGCAGAACAGGTGTAGACGATTTTTTCAAGATTTTTCTTTGTTTCCGCATCCGTATCTGCTGCAGTCTCTGCTGCTTTTGTTGTCTCCGCATCCGCAGCATCATAGTTGGTTATCTCCGCGTCAGAATCGTCCCAGTCTTCTGACACGTCGTAGTCCTCCGCTGCCGCGGCCTCTTCCATGCCATAGGCCTCTTCCGCGTCCTCTGTCACGTAATCCCCGTCAGCGACAGCGTCCTCCGTCATGTAACCTCCGGAGGCTGCCGGAGCCGGCGCGGCCAGGTTGCCGCTGCTGTAACTGCCGCCCGGCGCCGCATAGCCGCTTTCCGCTGTGCCGGATGTACTTTCCTTCGCTGTGCTGCCGCAGGAAGTGAGAAGCAGCATGAATATAATAACAACCGGCAGCAGCCTTTTCATGGCAGTTTTTAGAGATCTGTTCTTTTTCTTTTCCATGTGTATCTCTTCCTTTCTCCCTGATATCTGTCTGTCTCCTGTTCAACACAGGCTTTAAACCCATGTTGAAGACAAGTTTGTTTTTGCACATTCCTCTCATGACTGAAGTCACAAGAATCCTGTGTTGAAGATTGATGATTTTTTTATATTACCCCCGCTCTGTGAACATGCAGTGAAACACACCATTTGGCGGTTATCCCACATCTCGACATTTCCCCCTTCGGCCGGTGGACATACCGTGGCACCACATCTCAGCCGTTCTGTGCTATACTGTAATTATACAATATTACAGGAAAATAATCTTCTCCGATTTACCAGGTGGTGTAAGGATATGCGCAATCAGACAACGACAGCCGGCGAGCGGTTCTATGCCGCCGCGGAGGACTGCTGCAGGGACACTTCAAAGATCAGTCCCGTCCCGCAGCAGCGTATTATTGAAAAGATGAACGAATACATGAGCCGGCGGGATTATGCCGGCGCCGGGCGGCATCTGCTGTACTGGCTTGATGAAGCCGTTCTCGGCCGGGATCTGCGCGGCGAGCTTGTAATCCGGAATGAGCTGATCGGACATTACCGGAAGACTGCCGAAGAAGAGAAGGCACTCGAACAGATTGACCGCGCACTTGCGCTTCTGGAAAATCCGGAATTTTCCGGTACGCTGATTATCGGCACAACCTGCATCAATGCGGCAACTGCATGCAATGCATTCAGCTATCACACCCGGGCACTGCAGCTGTTTGCGCGGGCGCGGGCAGTCTATGAAGGGTCGGATCTGACGGATCCGCATCAGCTTGCCGGACTGTACAACAATATGGCGCTGACCTATGCGTCGCTGAAGGAATTTGACAAGGCCGGCCCGCTCTATCAGGCAGCGCTTGAAACCCTGTCGAAGGTTCCGGACGGCAATCTGGAACAGGCAATCACATATCTGAATATGGCTGATCTTGTCAATGCCGAAAAGGGTTCCGTCAACGGTGAAAAAGAGATCGGGGAACTGCTGGATCAGGCACTGGAACTGCTCAACAAAGATCCGGACCGGGCGGACGGGTATTATGCTTTTGTGTGTGAGAAATGTGCACCGGCTTTTTCCTATTATGGCTATTTCGGTGCCGCAAACATGCTGAACCGCAGGGCGCAGAATATTTATAAGATGCAGCAGAAATAAAGCTTCCGGAGAAATAATCCGAGCCAAACGCAGGACTTTGCAGAATATCCTTCCGGAATCCTCTATCACGAAAAGCAGGTATATAAAATATGACCTCCGTAAATGGTCTCACCTTATCAAAAGAATATTTTGAGGCATTCGGCCGTCCGATGCTGGAGGACCAGTTCCCGGAACTGCTTCCGCATCTTGCTGCCGGCCTCGCTGGGAGCGGGTCGGAATGCTTCGGCTTCGACGACGCGGTCTCTCAGGACCATGATTTTGAGCCCGGATTCTGCCTGTTTCTTCCGGGTGAGGAGCTTGTCAGCCGCAGAGAGGCGTTTCTGCTGGAACGCGCGTATGCAAAGCTGCCGAAAGAATTTATGGGATTCCGGCGTGCATTGATTCAGCCGGCCGGCGGCCCGCGGCACGGCGTCCTCCGGACAGCAGATTTTTTCCGGGATAAAACCGGGACACCGGACGGAATTCTCACCATTTCTGAATGGATGAACATCCCGCAGCAGAGTCTGGCCGAAGCCGTCAACGGGGAAATCTATTTCGACCACCGCGGGGAGGTGACCGCCATCCGCGGACGGCTGCAGCATTACCCGGAGGATATCCGGCGCAAAAAGCTGGCCGGACACCTGATGATGCTCGCACAGGCGGGACGTTACAACTATCCCCGATGCATCCGGCACGGTGAGACAGGCGCCGCACAGCTTGCCGTTTATGAATTTGTCGATCACGCTGCTGAAATCATCTTTCTGCTGAATCAGCAGTACCGGCCATTTTATAAATGGATGTTCCGCGCGCTCCGCGCACTGCCGCGGCTTTCGCTGAATGCCGAACTTATGGAATATCTTCTGACAACGGACAATGCAGATGCAATGGCAGAAGAAAAATCCAAAGTGATGGAGAGAATGACCGCGGATCTCCTTGCGGAACTGGTCCGGCAGGATCTGTCTGCAGCAGTCTGCGACGACCCGGAAAAACATGCCGCTTCGGTAAATGACGGCATCTCAGATCCCGGCCTGCGGAATGCACACATTCTTGCAGCGGTCTGACAGCTTCCGGGTCAAAACCATCCATGCCGGAACATCTTCTAAATCAAAATCATCTTCTGAATATCAGGTGGATACTATTATGAAAATACACGGACTTCAAAAAATGACGCTTCTGGATTATCCCGGTTATGTTGCCTGCACCGTATTTCTGGGCGGGTGTGATTTCCGCTGCCCGTACTGCCACAATTTCGAGCTTGCGTGCGGTGCGGCGCAGCCGGTCATGGATGATGAAGAACTGTTTGCATTTCTGAAGAAACGGAAAGGACTGCTCGACGGTGTTGCGATTACCGGCGGCGAGCCCTGTCTGCACAAGGATCTGCCGGAACTGCTGCGCGGGATCCGTGCGCTGGGTTTCCGCACCAAACTCGACACCAACGGCTACCATCCGGAAATGCTCCGGCATGTTCTGGATGAGGGACTTGTGGACTATGTGGCAATGGACATCAAGAACAGTCCGGCCAAATACGCCGAGACGGCAGGGTTCCGGTATTTTTCCGTGGAAGAATCTGCAGCCGGCTCCGAATCCGGCGCTGACACAGTTGACGCTGCAGCCTCCGGCGCTGACACAGATGCCGCCGTAAACTCCGGCACGCATACCGCCGCAGCACCGCTTACCGACGAGAACCGCTCTGACGCCGATCCGGCGCTGACTGCTTCCGGCACCCGGACGGTTTCCTCCCCGTACACCTCGGGGGATCTGACCAACCGCATTTTAAATCTTGGAAAAATCAAAGAGAGTATTTCCCTTCTGATCAATGGCACAGTGGATTATGAATTCCGCACCACTGTTGTGAAGGAATTCCACACAGCGGAAGATTTCTTTGAGATCGGCGAGATGATCCGCGGGGCGGAACACTATTACCTGCAGTGCTTCACAGACCGTGACACGGTTCCTTACGGCAATCTGCATGCGCCGTCTGTCGAGACACTTCAGAAGTACTGGCGGATTATGCTTGATTTTGTGCCGGGCACGGAGCTGCGCGGCATCAATGAGCCGGCGTGAACGCAAGCTGTCAGATTTCTCTGAAAATCTTCCATTTTCCAAAAATATTCTCAGACAACAATATCTTGTATTTTTAAAAACTCTTTAACACCATATATTGACACAGCTCCCTCGTGCGTGATAGAGTAAAACTGTTCCGGTTTTTTGGACCGCGAACATCGGTGCGGCCTTGTGCCCGCATTCCAGATTTAACTACTACCACATTTCGAGGGGGTATCTTTTTATGTATTCTGTTGTAAAGCGTGACGGCAAATCTGTCGATTTCAACATTGCAAAGATCAGTGCCGCTATCACAAAAGCATTCCAGGCACTGGAAAAACAGTATCATCCGAGCATCATCGACCTGATCGCACTGCACGTCACCGCGGATTTTGAGAAAAAGATCGTGGACGGCAAGATCTCTGTCGAAGATATCCAGGACAGCGTCGAGAAGGTTCTGTCCGAATCCGGCTACGCAGATGTCGCGAAGGCCTATATCCTGTACAGAAGACAGCGTGAGAAAGTCAGAAATATCAATTCCGCGCTCCTGAACTATAAGGATCTGGTGGATGATTATCTGAAAATCAACGACTGGCGCGTCAAGGAGAATTCCACCGTCACTTATTCTGTCGGCGGCCTGATTCTCTCCAACTCCGGCGCAATCACCGCAAACTACTGGCTCTCCGAGGTCTATGACGACGAGATCGCCGAGGCTCACAGAAGCGCGGCGCTGCACCTGCACGACCTCTCCATGCTGACCGGCTACTGCGCAGGCTGGAGCCTGAAGCAGCTGATCCAGGAAGGACTCGGCGGTGTTCCGGGCAAGATCACATCTTCTCCGGCAAACCACCTTTCCACCCTCTGCAACCAGATGGTCAACTTCCTCGGCATCATGCAGAACGAGTGGGCCGGCGCACAGGCATTTTCATCCTTTGACACCTATCTGGCGCCGTTTGTCAAGATCGACAACCTGTCCCAGAAGGAAGTCAAGCAGTGCGTGCAGTCCTTCATTTACGGCGTCAACACACCGAGCAGATGGGGCACACAGGCACCGTTCTCCAATATCACCCTGGACTGGACGGTTCCGAACGACCTGAAAAACCTGCCGGCCATCATCGGCGGCAAGGAAGTCGATTTCACATACGGCGACTGCCAGAAGGAAATGGACATGGTCAACAAGGCCTTCATCGAGATCATGATCGAGGGCGACGCAAACGGCCGCGGCTTCCAGTACCCGATCCCGACCTACTCCATCACAAATGATTTGGACTGGAGCGAGACCGAGACCAACAAGCTGCTCTTTGAAATGACAGCAAAATACGGCACGCCGTATTTCTCAAACTACATCAACTCCGATATGGAGCCGAGCGATGTGCGCTCCATGTGCTGCCGCCTGCGTCTGGATCTGCGCGAGCTGCGCAAGAAATCCGGCGGCTTCTTCGGCTCCGGCGAGTCCACCGGTTCCATCGGTGTCGTTACGATCAACATGCCGCGGATCGCATATCTGGCGGCTGACGAGAAGGATTTCTACAGACGTCTCGACAACCTGATGGACATCGCGGCGCGCAGCCTGAAGACCAAGCGCACCGTCATCACCAAGCTGCTGGATCAGGGTCTGTACCCGTACACCAGACGGTACCTCGGCACATTTGACAACCACTTCTCCACGATCGGCCTGATCGGTATGAATGAAGTTGGTCTGAATGCAAACTGGCTGCGCGCGGATCTGACCGATCCGAAGGTACAGCGCTTCTCACAGGATGTCCTGAACCACATGCGTGAGCGCCTGTCCGACTACCAGGAGCAGTACGGAGACCTCTACAACCTCGAGGCAACACCGGCAGAGTCCACAACCTACCGCTTTGCAAAACACGATGTCGAGAAATATCCGGATATCATCACCGCAAACATGAACGGCACGCCGTACTACACCAACTCCTCTCACCTGCCGGTCGGCTTCACAGAGGATGTGTTCTCGGCGCTGGATATCCAGGATGACCTGCAGACACTTTACACCTCCGGAACCGTATTCCACGCATTCCTCGGTGAGAAGCTTCCGGACTGGAAGGCCGCTGCCAACCTCGTCCGCAAGATTGCAGAAAACTACAAACTTCCGTATTACACCATGTCACCGACCTACTCGATCTGCAAGGATCACGGGTACCTCACAGGCGAGCAGTACACCTGCCCGATCTGCGGCGGCAAGACAGAAGTTTACAGCCGTATCACCGGCTACTACCGCCCGGTCCAGAACTGGAACGACGGCAAGGCACAGGAGTACAAGGACAGAAAGGTCTATGATCTCAGCCATTCGCATCTGACCCACACAGGTCCGATCGATGTGATCAAGGAGACACCGGATGAAATCCGGTATGCCGGCAAGGATCTTGCAGCCGCCTCCGGAAATGCCGCTGACGCAGGCACTTCCGCAAATGTCCTCAACGATACAGCTGCTGACACAACGACAAATGATGCCGTCAACGCAGGTGCTGATGCAAATGCATCCGCAGGCGCGGATCAGGTCCTTCTCTTCAAGACCCCGACCTGCCCGAACTGCAAAGTCGCAGGCGCCCTGCTCGACCGCGCAGGCATCAGCTACACGGCCGTCGATGCTTACGAGCATCCAGAACTGGCCGACCAGTACAGCATCATGCAGGCACCGACACTGGTCCTGACACACGGTGATTCCGTCGAGAAATTCCGCGGCGTTTCCGACATCCAGGGCTGGCTGTCCGGACGCTGATTGGGATATTCCCAGAATAACACTACCATCAAGAAATTTACAAAGAGACACCGGACGACAACTAAATCGTCCGGTGTCTTTTCTGTTTTAATGTATTACTTACTGCTTCTTATTCTCTTTGCCTTGGACCATTTTCCATACACAGTTTGTTTTGACCCATTCGCATCTTTAACGGTTACATACGGACGGATTCTAACATAGTATATTTTTCCTGCTTTCAGCTTTTTAATAGTAGCATTTTTCTTCTTGCTATTCTTTATATTAACAATCTTGTTGGCTTTCTTGAATTTCTTATTTGTACTGTACTGTATCTGATAGCCTGAAGCCTTTTTATTGACTTTCCACGAAACTTTTGCTTTGCGCTTCTTTTGTGCCTTTACCTTCAGTCCTTTGACCTTCAATTTTTTTGCAGCGGCAACAGCTTTATTATAAGCGGCGCTATTGCCAGTCTGCTGTTTTGTCACCTGTGTTCCGCCTCCCACAGAACCTCCTGACGTTCCCTGGCCATTCACATTTCCGGTCCCTGCATTGTCTTTCCCGGAGCTGTTGTTATTCTTTGCAGTTTCAATCTGCTTTTCAGCTTTGTCCAGTTTTGTTACAGCATCCTCAGGAACCAGCCCTTTCTGTGCATTTGAAAGGATTTCATAAGATATTCTGGCCTGTGTAACAATCTCTTCATCTTCAAGTTTCACATTATCAGACAACTCATTCAATTGCTTTTCTACATTTTCTGCGGCAAGCTTATCAGCAGCTTCTTTTTCTTCTTTTGCCTTGTTAATTTCTTCTTCCGTTAATGCCGCTCCTTGTCCAGTTTCCATAGAAGTCTTTATTTCTTCCATCTGTGTTTCAGCAAGGACAAGTTTATCTGTTTTCTCCTTTGTCACCAGCTTTTTCTGTGCTTCTGTTAGTTTATCATACGTTTCACGTACTTCTAAAATATCCTGCTCGTATGCAATTGTAACTGGATCCGGAAGTGCATCAATCTTTCCGGAAGCGATTGCTGCTGCTATCTCATCTGCTTTCTTTTCTTCCTCTGTCTTCTGTGCCTCGGCTTTCGCTTCCTCTATTTGTTTTTCAGCCTCTTCCAACTTTGAAACCAGTTCATTACTAACAAGTTTTTTCTGTGCCTCTGACAGCGCATTATACTTGTTTCTTGCCTCTGCGACAGAAGCTTCATACTTAATCTCAGCCTGGTCCGGAAGCATTCTGATTAGTTCGCAAACTGCTTCTGCAGCTTCTTTATCCTGCTTTTCCTGATCCTCTGCCTCCTGAATTGCCTGCTCCGCATCTGTAAGTTTTTTAAGGATTTCGGCAGAAACCAGTTTCTTCTGTGCTTCTGTCAAAGCTTCGTAGGCTTCTCTTGCAGCTTCCACACTGGCCTTATCATTCTCATTAATTCCGTTAATAGCCTGTATAGCGGCATCTGCCGCTGCCTGATCAGCCTCCGCTTTCTCTTTCGCTTTCTGAATAGCTTCTTCTGCGTCTGTAAGTTTCTTATAATCTTCCGGCTTAATTAATTTTTTCTGATCATCGGTTAACCCATCATAAGCATCCCTTGCATCCTTAACAGCATCTTCATCATTGGGATCCATTGCATTGATTTTATCGGTCACTTTCTGAACCGCAGTTTTATCAATCTCCTCACTCTGAACCGTGACGGAGCCCGCAATCGTTTCCACTTCTACAGGCTGCAGGTTGTCATCCACAATTGCTCCGGGACTATAGGTTATAACAATAGGATAATTACCAATTTCCTTCGGAGCTTTAAACTTCAGAATCGCAATTGTCCCGTTAGATTTATCACTCTCAGCCTCACCATCCCAAACAATATTGACAGGATTGCTGCTCAAGTCTCCGGGTTTTGTCATTGTTAATTGTGCAAGCGCATTTCCTTTGGTCACCGATTCTAATTCTAAATTATCGGCATAAGAAACGGATAATGTAACACCCAATACACCTGTATTATTTGATATATCAACAAGAACCTCTACTGTTTCTTCCGGCTCAGCTATTACCTCGGACACCTTAATGGTTGTTTTAGTCTCTGCCGCAAAAATCGGCATTGCAGAAACTACGGCCAGAAGGAAGACGAGAGACACTATGGATAGTATTTTTTTCATAATCTTCACCTCTTCATATCTTTATTTCAATCATCTCAAAGCCCTTAAATTCTATCTTCTTACATTATTCGAGATTTATAACGATACACTGTACGGGTTTCTACCTGTTTATTATCATTCGATGTCTGTACTTCATCAGACCATGATGACCAATCGCTCCATTTATAGAAATAATAAGTCGTTGTTTGACTTCTCGTTCTATAACGATATCCCGTCCTAATTACAACCGCATCAGAATCGGTATCTTTGGTTCCTACAGCTGTCGAATTTAGATTACCACTACTGAAATTCCATCGTTGTCCATCTCCAAGTGAAGAAGTATATCTCTTATATGTAGCATAAGAATATGTTGAAGAGTTTGAATTCTTATATGCAGTTGGAAACCATCCTATTTTTGCATCACTTGACGACAATGTGTAATTACCACAATCGCTTTTTCCTTGTAACGGCTCATGACCACCGCATTTTGGACAATAGAAATAGTAATATCTCCACTCTGTTCTTGTTTGTACATCCTTTGAATCACTCTTCGTTTGGGCAGTTCCACTCCAACTGCTCCAATTACCCCATGCACCCCAGGTTGTAGTCTGATCATATTTTGTCCATCCACTTAACGAGGAATTCGTCGATGTGGTGGTTTGTTTATCGGAATACCGATACTGTACTTTTGTTTCAACCTGAACATCGTCTGTTGCTTCAACAGGCGTAGCAGACCATTCACTCCAATCTGTCCACGTGTCATTCAGATAAGCGTTATATTCACTGGCCGAAATCTTTTTAATTGTGCCGTCTGTCAGTTCCAGAAGATCCTCTCCTGTAATATCACCACAGATCAATATATCTCCTGTTACCTTCAGTTTTCCTATCACACTGCTGCCTGTATCTGTAAGACCAATGTTCTTACAAAGGACCGCATTTTGCGATGCTGTTTTCAGCTGATTTGTTCCGAACAACGAAATCTCTGTTGATTCTGCGCTCAACACCAGTGCCCACGAATCAGAATTAGCACTAACGCGGTTTAACCCTAGTTTTCCAGATGATATCTTTAACGAAGGAGTCAGGCTGTCTTTCAAATTAATGCCATTTATAACGGTTTCTGATGCATCAGAAATAATTTGGACATTCGTGAATGCCCGGTTGCCACCATTGATCTGAACATAATCGACACCAGTCGGAACAACCAACTTATCGTTTTCAAGTGTTCCGTCAATTGATGCCAAGTTCAGAATAATGTTCTTTGCTCCTGATCCGGCTGCCGCTTTGGCTATATCTGCACTTCTGGCCGTAGTAACAACTTTCTGCACGCCTATAAACGCATTTGTTCCTAAAGAAGTAACATTCTCTGAAATATCAAATTCCTTTAATGATGAGCAACCCGAAAATGCATTCTGTCCTATTTCAGTTACAGATTCCGCATCGATTGCTACAAGATTGCTGCAGTTCTCAAATGATCCTGCCGGTATTTCTGTAACGCTCTCCGGAAGACGTACAGCAATGATATCTTTTCCTGCGAAAGCGCCAGCTTCAATGCCTGTGATTTTTACAGAAATACGATTTTCATCACCGGTGTCAACAGACAGATACTGCGGTACAACTACAACCCTGTCCTCTCCTGTATATCTGACAATCTTTCCTGTATCGAGATCAACCTTAAGCCCGTCTGATGCTCCAACCAGATTATCTATATAATTGTTCACTTCGTAAGGGACCTCAAATGGCAGCACCCCATTCTCATAATCATCAAATGAAGGAGTGTCTTTTGAGTAATCCAAAAAGTCATATACATCATCTTCTAGGACATTAAATGTATATACGCCATAAGAATTTGTTGCAATATCATAGTTTACTACAGCAAATACATGCATTTTACCTGCGCATACAACTCGATAATATCCTTCTGGTGCATCGGCATTTGATATCTTTATCGCTGAGGTTTCCTGCTCTTCCGTATAATAGGTCAATGTTGATGCGTATTCTCTTGAATTAGATTGTGTTGATGTCGTTCCTTCCGTAGAAACATGCGATTCCTGTACAGTATTAGACATATTATAACTAACAGAATCGCTGATTTTTTTTGCCAACGACTGAGAAACCGACTGGCTTTGACTCGAGGAACCACTTCGAGAGTATCCAACATTTGTATTCCATGTTTTTGTATCAGTAGCTGAT